>CAMWJD010000020.1 GCA_947174515.1 uncultured Porphyromonadaceae bacterium | reverse complement strand
GCTTAACCGTTTTTAAATCAAAGAATTTAATTTTTGTTAAAATTTGTTTCGTTTTGTTAATTCAAATATCGGTATATTGAACCGTTGAGCCGGTCCCTTAGAATTTGATGACGAAGCGTGTGATACCGTCGGGGTAAGTCTCAAGAGAGAAGTGGCATCCATGGGAGTTCAGGACTTCCCTTACAAATAGAAGTCCAAGACCGTGACCAGACTCTTTTGTAGTGAAAAAAGGAGTAAAAAGCATTTCTGCCGCCTCGGCACTTATGCCGGGACCGTCGTCCGCTATCACGAGCGTGGCGCCGGGACTTTCAATGCTGATGCAAACACTGCCGCCGATGCCGGTACTTTCCGCTGCATTCTTTACTATGTTGGTGACGACCTGCTCTATTAGAACGGGATCTATGAATACAGGAACTTCACGCTCCGGTAGTTTCGCGCTTAAAGTGCATCCCGCGGCGGAACATATGCTCTCCAGGAGAGGAAGGCGGCTCCTGAGCATATCGCAGAGATCTGCATTTTGCTTCGCAGGTTCCGGTATCTTGACAGCCGACGCGAATTTAGTGATGAAGGCCCCCATGTCGCGACACCTGTCGCCACAAGCGCCAATCGCCTCCGAAAGATCGGGGTCATCCACTTCCTCTTCTGCTGTATCCAACACGGATATGATCCCGGCCAGAGAATTATTCACCTCATGTGCCATCATACGGATCACTTTCTCATATGATTTCCTTTCAGCTTTCATCACCTCATCGGTCAATTTCTCAATGAGATAAAATGGGTGGGCGATTCCGCTTTCCATAAAAGAAAGACGCGAACAGCGATACACCATTGAGTCATTGAGCCTCACCACTCTCACTTCCTTATCTTGCAGACCGCATAGAATCTTTCCTAATGTAGAGTGTAGATCTTTCGGCATCAATCCTACAAGATCCCTTACTGAATCGATATCAAGAAATCGTGTGGCAGCTCTGTTTCCTCCGGTTATAGTCCCATCTGCAGAAAGCGTGATAATTCCCATTGGAGACACGTCAATCAGCAGGTCGAGAAAATGATTCTGCTCGCGGAGCTTCAGTCGCTCTTGCTTCAATGACCCCATCATCCCGTTGAACATATCGACAATACGGTCAGCCTCTCGCTGACCCACATGTGAGAGCCGGCTGCTGAAGTCTTGAGCGCGCAGAAGATCAATGCCGTTGGCGATAGTGCGCAATGGACGCATGACATTGCGATAAAATAACACGAGCAACAATATTCCAAGGAGAGCAACGCCACATACCAAATTATATGCTACGCTGGCCGATTCGATCAATATAAGAGTTACAACTGCTCCGGCTATGAGAAGAACGATCAAGGAGAATATCCAGCTTATCCGCATAACAATTTGGATTTTATTAGGAGTTGTGTATGATTCTCAAATAAGTAGACAATGAAGTCGTTTTAAACCAAGAAAATAAGTTTAAACCACTTCAATATTTGATATTGTGTTTTGAGAGACGCCGATAGAGGGTCTGGCGCGTGATTCCGAGGATTGCTGCTGCCCGCGACAGGTTTCCTCCACTTTCCGTCAGGGCATTCTCTATCGCGGCTTTTTCTGCTGATTTAAGCCGTCCGGGATTATCAGACGCCATTTCACCGGGAGCGAGTCCCTGAGCCTGAAAGTCGCGTGCATCAAGGATATCGCCTCCGGACACAAGCAATGTGCGTTCCACAATATTGGCAAGCTGGCGAATATTGCCTGGCCATGGCTGCCGCTTCAAAAGTTCAAGTGCTTCTTCAGTCACTTCAGGAACCTTCCTTCCGGCCGAAGCTGAGACTTTCCGGAGAAGATGATCTAACAGAAGAGGTATGTCGTCAGGGCGCTCCCGGAGGGGAGGAAGGGTCACTGTAATGAGGTTGATCCTGTAATAAAGATCCTCTCGGAATGTCCCCTTTCTCAACATATCGCTGAGATCTGCATTTGTAGCACACACAACCCTTACGTCGGCTCTACGCGTACGGTGGTCACCCAATGGCTCATATGTGTGTTCCTGAAGCACACGAAGCAACTTCACTTGCGAATTGATGTCGAGATCACCTATCTCATCAAGGAAGATCGTGCCTTTCTCTGCAGCGGCAAAACGTCCTTCCCTATCGGTAACGGCTCCCGTGAACGCGCCTTTCCTATATCCGAACATCTCGCTTTCAAATAGCGACTGTGAAAGTCCTCCTAAATTCACCTTCACCAAAGGTCCGTTGCGGCGGAGAGAATTTTTGTGAATGGCTTCGGCTATGAGTTCCTTCCCGGTTCCGTTCTCCCCCAGAATAAGCACAGGAGCGTTTGTGGACGCCACTCTTTCAATCGTGTCAAGCACCAACATAAGCTTAGGGTCTCGCCCTATTATTGCAGAACGATCGAACGAAGACGTTGACTCAGGCCGCTCCTTAGCGGTAATGGAAAGAGCTGTCGAGATCCGTCCAAGCAGAGTGTTATTATCCCAAGGCTTAGTGATAAAGTCAAACGCTCCGGCGCGGATACCTTCTACAGCAAGAGGAATGTTTCCCCATGCGGTAATCAGGATTACGGGCACATCCGGATGAAACACTTTGATCTGCTTAAGAAGAGTCAGACCTTCTTCTCCGGAGGTGGTGCGGGAATAATTCATATCCATCACTACGAGATCGGGACGAGCAGCCCTTATGAAAGCGATCGCTTCTGCCGGGGCAGATGCTGTCGCGACTTCATAACCGTTCCGCTTCAGCAGGAGTTTGAGGGAGACTCTTACGGAGTTATCATCGTCTACTATCAGCAGCATACTAATTTGTTTTTGTTAATGCAAAGGCTTTAAGGGCAATAAGGGCCTTTTGCGCAGCCTTTAACTATATAACAATTATTTGATGATTTTGACCAGATCGGAGTCAATGCCGGAATTTTTGGCGAAGTCCCAGAGCGTCAGGCTGCGAATCTGATAGTAGTAGCGCCAGTAGAGATACATCTGATTTATCATCGCCTGCCGGCTTTCATCTTTGCTTAACTGCGAGTCGTTGAGATCAAGGGTGGATATCTTGCCTACAAGGAATGTCTCAAGGTTTGTATGGTAGCGCGCCGCCGCTATCGTGTCGGCACGTTGCGAGATCTCAAGCTGGCGGTGCTGATTGTTATAACGCTCCACAAGGATGAATATATCCTGATTGAACTCCATCTGCTCCTTGCGTATGCGGCTCTCGACAACCTTACGGTTATTTTCAGCCATCTTCACCTGCCCTTTACGTTTTCCCCAGTCAATGAGCGGAATTGAAAATCCCAATTCCACCACCTGATTATCTTTAAGCAGCCTGTAGGCTTCGTTGGCATTGTCGGCGGTTCCGCTGAACCCCACCTGAGCGAAAAGATTGATCTGACGCATATTGCCTTTTGCTCTTGCCACTTCATAGTCAGCCTCAAGTTGACGTCGGCGAATCTGCCGGGAGAAGGAATTGTTGGCAAGCGCTTTGTCGAGTACTTCGGCATAGTTCAATTCACCGGCAGGAACCTCATCGGGGACAGCCGGCTCCAGATCCTCGTCATCCTCAATGTCAAGAAATGACTTGAGAGCGAACATCGCGGCCCGGTAGTTGCTTTCCCGGTCAGTGAGCGACGACTCAGCATTGAGAAGATTAAGCTCGAGCTGCAGCAGATCGTTGCGGCTTATCTGCCCCATTTCCCTTTTTGCGATCGCCACTTCATGGAGTTTCTTGGAGTTAGCATAGTTCTGCCGGGCGATTCCGAGGTTTTCCTTAGCCATCAGGAGGTCGAAGAAATAGCCTACAGCGCTGAGCGCAACCTGCTCGGAAGAACTGAAAAACTGAGCCTTCGCCTCCTCATAGCGTATAGGCTCAATGCGTCGGTTCCACTTCACATGGTTCACTCCGAATATCGGCTGGTTGAGGGTCAAGGCCACAGGAACTGACATAAACCGGTTTGCCGTTCCGCTGTCAAGCTGGCGAAGCCAGTCAAGAGAGGTGTTAAGCGATAGGCTACCCCCTGTCAGCCATATGCATTGCTTCACGGAGATCTCTCCGTTCATCTGCATATAGTTGTTCCTTACGAAAGTGAAGCTGCCGTCGTCAAGCTGATAGGCACTGTAGCTCTTTCGGTATGACGGGACAGTGGCGTTGAAAGTCACTTCCGGCAGGAGGTCGGCTCGATAGGTGCGGTAACTCCAATAGCTTGTGCGCAGTTGGTTGAGCGCCACAGCAGCATCCACGCTGTTGGCACGGGCGGTGATCACCGCCTCATCAAGAGTGATAGTCCTCGCTTCTCCGCGCTGCGCTATGAAAAAAATTGACATAAGCGTTGTCGCGGCAATCACAATATTATCGATATATCTCATTTTTAGGATTATTAGTCAGTCCAATTGGTCGAATCAGAGAAATGCTTAACCGCAGTATAGGAACTTTATTCCGATTTCATGGCGGCTGCCGGGGATATTGACATCGCCCGTCGTGCAGGGAAATAGATACCCACACCAATCATCAGAGCCATAAGGATCCATGCCGCAAGTACACTCACGCAGAAATGCACCGGCTCGAAATATCCGTCATACCATGACGTAAACTCGTAATGGGTAAGGAGATAGTCTATCACTATCGCAAATGGAGTGACTGACAATAGCAGTATCTCGCCCTCACCGACAATGCGTTTGAAAATATCGCTGCGTGTAGCGCCCGAAACCATACGGAGAGCGATTTCCCGCTTCCTTTGCTGGGTCCGGAACCAGAATGTACCCAGTATCCCTAAGAATATATTTACCAGCAGGAACAGCGCGCAAATTATGACGTTGCGCATCTCCGCAACTGAATTACGGTTGAACTCATCCTTAAGAAAATCAAAAGAGTCTACGGATGCAACATACCAGTTGCCGACACGTAGCCTTTTGTCTGCATCTGCCATAAGATTTTCCTGAAAATCTTTGTCCATATTGTCCTTGACCCTTACTGAAATTCCTTCCATAAAGCCAAGATAATGTCCGTTGATGCGTTCGAACATCGAGGCTCCTGCCCATCCATGTACAGTGGCGTAGTCATTGTATTTCATCGGTTTGAAGGATGCTCTCAATGTAAGTGTATCATGTCCGCCAAGCACCATTTGCTTGCCATACATTTCCTTAAGGGATCTGATTCCGGCTTTTCTCCGCAAGGCATTGTCGCTTGGGATAATCCTTTCCTTGAGCAGAATTTCTCCAAGTTGCTCAGCAGTCTCTCCATTGGCTCCCTCAATCTTGAACACCTTGAAGAAATCAGGGTCGACCCGACGTATAAGCATCGGCGCGTCTGCCATACTGAAAGTATCTATGTCAAGTTGGCTCGTCGAATTATTGGGATTGTAAGGAATGGCATTAGAACTCCAGGTGGCAGCCTCCACTTCGGGGCGTGCCAGGATACGCTCTTTGAGTGTCAGCAGATCTTTATAGCGATCTTCTCGCGATTCGTATGCCTTATAATCCGGAGAAACTTCCGCCAATTCCTTTACTCTCAATACGTAGCAATGATCAGTATTGAAACCGAGCGGCTCATTGAGGGTTGCTATCACGGTGTAGATATTATCGGCGAGAAAAAATAGCACCACCGAGACGAGCAAAAGCTCTATCGCCATCCATATGTTAGCACGCCATTCGGCAAGCATTTGGGTCAATAGTTTACGTTTCATATTGAAAGATATTTACTTTTTCTCTCCTGTAAGTGAGTTGACAATGTTTGTTCTTGATGCTTGCCAAGATGGCACTGTGGCAGAAATAAGATTCATCAGGAAACAGAATAGAAGCGATATGCCGAATACTCTGAAATTGAATACCATTCCCAATGATAGTCCCGTGACATCGGCACCTCCCGCGAGGACACTCTTCCCTCCCAAGAAAATGAACGCTATGCTTAGCAAGAGTCCGATAAGGCCTGCAATGATTGTGATAATGAGGCTCTCGATGAAAATTTCGCTCATAATCGCCATCCTTGTCGCGCCAAAGGCGCGGCGTACACCTATCTCCTCGCGACGATGACGCAAGCGGCTCTGGGTCATACTGCTGAGATTGATCGCGGGAATGAGCAGCAAGATGGCATAGACAAGAAAATTATGTCTTCTGACTCCGGCCATGTCGGGCTCCATATTGCTTGCACTTGTATTGACAGCCGTAAACTGGTCATACGGCCGTTGACGTCGATAAAATTCCCATCCGGCTTCGCCCGCTTCCGATTCAAATTTATCCCATACCTTATTATATTCTTCACGCACTGCCGGAAAGTCGGCCTTGCTTGGGGCCACAATAATACAGCTGAGAGAACCCATATAAGTGCACCAGGTGAATTTATCGGTGCCATTTGAAGTCAGAGGCACCCATAAGTCGGCATCGGCGTGTGTAGTAAGGTTGGAAACATCACGAACTACTCCGCAAACGCGATAAGGAACATGGTCGATTGAAAATTCACGTCCTTCGCAATCTGTCGTGTCAAAGAGTTTCCGGGCAAGAGTCTCATTGATTACGGCAACCTGTCGGCCGGATTCCACGTCAGCTTCTTCAAACGGGTGGCCCGTGATAAACGTGAAATCCATTACTTTCCAGAATCCATGGTCCGTGTCTTTTCTTCTTGCTCCGAACGGAATTTTACCGGGCACTGAAAGGTGGCTTTCCATATTCGACCATGTAAAGGCACTTGCCGCAATCGGTAGTTTCATCTCATAAAATGTGCGACGTATCAACTCATAAGACATTCCTCCGTTTGATGATTTATTGTCGGGAGTCGATCCCCACTCTTTATTGCCTATTGAGGCACCGGTCTGCACGAGCCAGCGTTCCCGGTTGCTTTCAGGAGCAAAGGGGGCCACCTTCACCTCATCTATCATCACGATAATCATGATGAGGAAAATGGCAAGCGCAGTTCCTGCGATGCTCACGATGCTCAGCAGCGGCTGCTTTTTGAGGGATCCCCATGCTTGCTTGAAATATCGATTTTTTGTTTTCATTGTTGTCATCGTTGTCGCCGCTGTTATCATATTTTTATGAAAACTAAAAAAACGACGAAAACCAATAATTATGTTATTACATTACTTGACGGCCGTCGAAGAAGCGGATGATGCGATCGGTCTGGTGAGCCTGCTCCTCGTTATGGGTCACCATCATGATTGTGCGTCCGTCTTCGCGATTGAGGGCATGGAGAAGATCCATCACTTCAGCACCCATCTTGGAGTCAAGGTTACCGGTAGGTTCGTCGGCAAGGATTATCTCCGGATTTCCCACTATCGCGCGGGCTATAGCCACGCGCTGACACTGACCGCCGGAGAGTTGGGAAGGTCGGTGGCGCATACGATGGCTGAGTCCCACACGCTCCAGCACTTCCTTGGCAAGTTTTTCGCGCTCCGATGCGCTCGACTTGCGATAGAGAAGGGGAAGCATTACGTTGTCGAGCACGTTGAGGGAATCAATGAGGTGGAAACTCTGGAATACGAAGCCGAGTTTATGATTGCGGAAAGCTGCGAGGCGAGAATCGTTCATCCCTTCCACATTAGTGCCGGCGATGGTCACCGTTCCGGATGTGGGAGTATCGAGAAGGCCTACGATGTTGAGCAGAGTCGACTTGCCACAGCCTGACGGTCCCATTACGGATACGAATTCACCTTTGTCAATGTGAATGTTAACGTTTTCAAGAGCCTGAGTCTCGATTTCATCTGTACGATAGATTTTGTTGACGTCTTTAAGGGTAATCATATTTTTTAGGTTAGAGCATAAGTCATAATGCATAATATGATGATGCTTTATGCAGTCTGGATATGCTTGGTTATTATCTCTTTGTTATTTATACTCGAATGATGGGGTAATCATGTATGATGCTTTAATCTGCTTATTCGTCATGGAGGGAATCGACAATGGGGACGCGCCCTACTTTACGCGCCGGGAGCCATGCACCGAGAGCAGAGGTGACAAGGAGCAACAGAAGGATTATGCCACCGATGACGGAATAGCGTCCGAGTTTCGTATCGTGCCACATCGGACGGAGATATTGCATTATGGGGGAAGCGTCTGTTTCCATAGGGAAACCTTTGCTTTTGAGATAAATCAAATATATTGCGCTCCCGATAATCCAACCTATGAATGTAGTGATCAAGGCTTCGCCCACGATATTCCGGATGATCGCGCTTCTTGGAGCTCCGAAGGCCCGCATCACTCCGGCATCAGGTATGCGGGTCTTGCACTGCACGTAGAAAGTGCCGGCAACTCCCAGAAACACGTTGACAAAGAAAAATGCAACTATTATCCATTTCTGGGTGAGGTCTCTTTGTTTTTCGGCGAATATCTCGTCACGTTGATCGCTCATGCTGACGGGATGGGTAAGATAGAAGTTGCCGGAGCGATATCGGGAAAGGTCAGTTGTCAGGTTTTCTATAAACTTCCTTTTATTGACTCCATCTCTGAGGCGCATCGTTATTGCGTGGGGACTTGCCCATCCGTCTATGTCGCTTACTTGATAATATGTTCCGATTCTGCCGTCTCCTTTGACATAGGGCATATCGGCTGTTATGCCTGCCGCCGTTATGGCATAAGGGCACCAATCCGATACAGGAAAAATCTCCTTGCCTATAGCTGTTGTCTCAGGAAAAAGAGCCTTGGCTACGCTATTGCTGATTATATATGAACCCTCGGTCATTTCCGGCTCCTGAAATAATTTGCCATTTGCATCTTTTATCCCGAATGTCGCGAAGAAATCGGTTTTTGGAAAGAATATGATAGACGTCATATTAAAGTCGAGATTTTCAACACCTTTTTTAATATATATGGAATCAGCATGCATGCCATTTGATGATCTACCGTTCATCTCAAAAGATTGATATGAAGTTAACGTTGCGTTCTCCACTCCTTCTCGCTCCCGGATCATACGCAGTAAATTTCCATACATCTTTTTCCTTTCTGTGTTTTCATACGACTCGTCGTAAAGATGAGATTGCTCATCAAGACAGTCTATGGTCAGCATGACGAGCCGGTCGTAGTCATATCCGGCCGGCATAAGGTATTTGGTAGTGTTGATCGCCACCGGTTCGATAATCAACCAGCCAATGATTGTGACTACCACAACCTCAACTAAAAGAGCGGTGGCGCGAGTTTTCTTTCCGATTATAGATTTGAGTATCATAGTCTTTCTTAGCGTTGCTTGTTGATTGATTCTGTTATTTCGGAGTTAAGGGCGCGATGGGCCGGAATCCACGCGGATATAAGATTGAGAACGAGGCAAATTCCTAAGGTAAATAGGAAGAGAAGAGGAGCGAATGCAGTCTCACCTGTGATGAATGAAGCATTTTTTTCAAAAGAAAAACCGGATTCATAGGCCAACGGTGTAAACTGCAGAAGGAAGTTACCTGCACATAGTGATATCAGCCACGCGGTAATCAATCCGAGTATTCCGCCGATAAGAGTCAGAATTAGGTTTTCTGACAAAACCATGCACATGAGTTTGCGGCGATTTGCCCCGAAGCATCTGCGAACACCCAATTCGGAAGCCATACGGTCCATACGGGCACCGATAAGGCCGCTGATATTCAATGCCGGAATCACGAGCACAACGAGAAGGGCAATCAGGAATGGTTTCCAAATCTGAAAATTTGAAGAGGCATCCTTGAGTCTGAACCTTTCACTGTCTTCTCCCTCCCAATCAAAATCAATATCTGTATCGGTAAGGACATGTTCATAGTGATTGGATACACCCGGCAAATAAAAATTATAATCTGTGGTGTCTATCGTATTGATTCGTTGGGTCATTTCTCGCAATTCATCACGAAACGCCGCTTCCTTCCCGGGTTTTACCTTGAAAATTGCCCTTAAAGATCCACAATATTTCCGCAATCCGTCATTCTGAACAGGCAGGTTGGAGTATGGAAGAAACACTTCCCCATATGAGTCGACGTTGAGGGCACTCCCCTCTCTGAATACACCGCTGATGCGATAATTGACATGATCGATGGAAATCTCTTTGCCTATGGCATCTGCCGAAGATCCAAACAGACGCTTTGCTATTCCCTCAGTGATATTCGCCACCTTCAGCTTGGAATCGAAATCCTCCTGAGTGAACGGTCTCCCTTCCTTAAATTCATATTTATAGAAATTGAAGAAAGATGGCTCCACATATCTTACTTCTGCATGGAATTCCGGACCGTGCCCTCCGGTCTGCACCATGGGATATCCGGAGTCATAGATCACGATAGATGTCATCGCATCCACATTCTTTATTTTGTCGCGAAAATGCTCTTCTATGAGAGGAAGACCAATTGAAGAGCTTGATCTGCTATTGCCAAATGTCACTACGACACCATCTACATATACAGTGGAGTTGCGGTCATATTCCGGATAGACGGGGCCAAGCTGGCTATAGAGCAGCATACCGTAGATAATGGTGAAGGCGACAGTGAATGCCACACCTGCCATGTAGAGCAAGGAAAAGCCCGGAGTCTTAATCGCTTCCCGGATAGATTTTTTTATTAAGTTCATAATTATATTAATTCATTAAGTGGAGATTAGCGCACGCGGAGATTCGAGGTATCCTTGAAGTGGCTCATGTCTGATAGCACTACGCGGTCGCCTGGTCGGATGCCGCTCTGTACTTCTACAAATTCGTAGTTGGAGTTGCCGAGTTTCACTTCATGCTTTTCAAGTTTCTTCCCGTCTTCACTTAGGAAGAAGAGGCTGTAGGTGCCCGGGCCCGTGTAGTATGAGCCGTTGGGGATGCGGATGGCGTCGTCTACTACGTCGCAGGCAACGTAGACATCTGTCTTAAGTCCTGAGCGCAGGCGTGGATGGGCATCGTCGTCAAGGCGTACGGTAAATTTGATAACTCCGTTCTGCGACTGTGGAGTCAGGTTTGAAACTACCCCTTTCAACCGCTCTTTTCCGATTCTCACTATCGCCCGGCTTCCGACCGCTATCTTATTGGCATAGCTATCTGAAATCTCGCCGTCTACGCGGAAATGCCCAAGGTCTGCTATGACGGCGATCTTCTGGCCTTCGCTCACTTTTTCACCAATCAGGTCATGAATGAAGGTGAGTGTTGCATCGCGGGGAGAAGAGACACGGGCATCGCTGAGTGTACGGTTTTTTTCATCGAGATTTCTGCGCGCTATGTCGATGTCAAGGTGCTTGACGTTTTCAGATGCCTGAGCCACACGCTTCTCGTTGGCGAGCTGCTGCCTCATCTGCTCCAGCTCAAGGCGTCCGGTGCTTACGGCGAGCTCCGCCTGGCGCACCCGGTCACCGGTCCCGGAGCCGATACTGTCAAGGTATCTCTCATTGCGCAGTTCGGCCTCAAGGCGGCTAAGTGTCATTTCCTTCACTTTCACCTGCATTGCGAGATCAGTGAGGCGGGTATCGGAATTTACTCGCTGCTGGTCGAGCTCATGGTTTTTCATTGCAATCTGGTCGCTGAGCTGATTTACCTCATTTTCCGTAGTCTGCAGATCAAGGCGCAGAAGTGGCGTACCCGCTTTCACAGAGTCGCCCGCACGGCAATAGACTTCGACGATGCGGCTGCTTATGGGGGAAGTGATGATCTCCTCAAAGGCGGCGCTCACGGTGCCGGTGCCTGTTACTGTCACATCGATGGTTCCGGTGTCGGCAGTGCCTACGGTAAGATCGGAGGCTGCCACCGATGCCCTCATCAAAGAGCCTACAACTATTGCTCCGGCAATCACGGCTATAGATATGCCTCCGATTTTAAGTATCTTGTCGCGCTTTTTCTTGCGGCGCTCCGAGGTGGGTATTTGTCTATCCATTGTTGTTCGTCGTACGTTGTGAATATTAAACGTGTTTGCCAAATTTGTTGCAATATGCGTGCCAAAAACATAAATATTTGATATTCAATATTTCATATTTTCAATCCCTGTCCGTTTCCGTACACTTTTGTCCGCTTTTGTATGATAGATAAGCATGTCGGACACTCTTTTATCGTTGTAAATATCAAAAAATATTTATAATTTTGCGAGTAAAGAAATATCGACATCATGAAAAAGATAACCCTTATCACCCTCATCCTCCTTGTCACTTCCTAAATATAATTGCAAATAAATGCAGGGATCATGCGGGGATGCGCGTTTTATTTGCAAATTACAAGTTTTAGCTGTAAATTTGCAAATCTTATGACTTATATTGTATTTTAGACCCTATCTAATGGAAAAGAAAAAGGTGTTTGTGTCAGGCTGCTACGATATGCTTCATTCCGGACATGTGGCTTTTTTTAAGGAAGCCTCCCAATATGGCGATCTATACGTAGGAATCGGTTCGGACGAGACAATCAGGCAACTGAAGAACAGAAAGACCATATATTCGGAAAAAGAACGGCTCTACATGGTAAAGGCGATCCGCTATGTAAAGGATGCTTGCATCAATTCAGGGAGCGGAATAATGGATTTTATAGAATCGGTCGACCGTATCCGGCCGGATATTTTCGTTGTCAATTCAGATGGGGGGAGTGACGCCAAACGGCAATTCTGCGAAGAGCGTGGCATAGAATACATAGTGCTTGAACGCAAACCGGAAGCCGGATTAAAACCAAGATCGACGACGGCACTTCGCAAGGAGGCTACATGTTCCATTCCCTACCGTATCGATATCGCCGGGACATGGATCGATCAGCCATACGTATCGGAATATGGAGGGGGATGGGCTATCACCGCATCCATCGAGCCCACTCATGAGTTTATGGAGCGTGGAGGCATGTCGACTTCAACACGCAACGCCGCTAAAAAGATATGGCCTTACGAACTTCCATCCTACAATGAGGAAATGATGGCCCGCCTGCTCTTTTGCTTTGAAAATAATCCGGAGAATGAAGGACACGTATCGGGCGCCCAGGATGCGATAGGAATATGCATATCAGGTCTTTCCCGCCATTTTTATGAAGGACGCTATTGGCCTGAAAAGATTGAGACAATCCACAACGAGGATATTCTTGACTGGCTTGAAAATCACCTTTGCATTGTGCCGATGTTCCCTCGGCGTCCCGGTTGCTCAGTGGTCGAAGGGAAAAATATCACGGTTGAAAATGTCAAAGCTCTGACAGAAGCTGCCTCGCGTTGCTGGGAAGCCATCATGAAAAAAGATTTAGAGGCGTTTGCCAAAGCCTTCCAAGCATCTTATGATGCCCAAGTAGCATTGTTTCCCGGTATGATTCAGCCGGGAGTCGAAGATTATATAGAGAAATGGAAAGACAATGCACTGGCATGGAAAATGTTGGGCGCGGGAGGAGGAGGTCATCTGCTATTGGTAGTAGATAAAATATCCGACAATGCCATACCTATTAAAATCAGACGATAAATATCAATTAGTTTCTATCAAAACAATGAAAAAATTCATATTGACAACTCTCTTGGCCACAGCCATATTGCCCGCCACGGCAGATGATGCAAAATATATATTCTATTTTATTGGAGATGGAATGGGATTGGGCCACGTCAATGCAACGGAGGCCTACAACCGCGATGTGCTTAAAAGCGAGCAACCTCTGCTGATGATGACCTTTCCGGTGGCATCTCAAGCCCGCAGCTACTCCGCGTCCTCCCCGATTACGGATTCTGCCGCCGCAGGCACTGCTCTTTCTACGGGATACAAGACAAAAAACTCGATGATAGGCATGGATCCGGACTCAATTCCAGTCAACAGTATAGCGGTCGACTTCATGAAAGCCGGGTATGCAGTTGGGGTTGGAACAACAGTGCAAGCCGATGATGCGACGCCGGCAGCCTGGTACGCACATTCGGAAAACCGCAGTATGAAAGAGACTATCGCTCCGCAAGCGGCCGGGAGTGGTCTTTCATTCCTCGCCGGAGGACATTTCAAACTTAAAGGGGCAGGTGATTCCGCTTTTACCGAATTCCTAAACGTGATGCGCAAAGGAAACTACGAAATCGCAGAAGGATATGCCGCTTTCAATGAGCTTAAAAGCAAAGGAAGCAAATTTCCACAAAAAGTTTTGATGTATTCCGACAATCCTACTTGGGGACAAGTGGGATACACCATCGACTCAATACCGGGAGCCCTGACATGCGCACAAATCACGGAAGCTTGTCTGTACACCCTCGAAAATGCTAATCCCGATAAATTCCTGATGATGATTGAAGGTGGCAATATCGACTGGGCCGCACATGCCAACGACGGGGGGGGCGTAATTAAGGAAATACTTAATTTCCAGGATGCCATAAATGTGGCATATCAATTCTATCTGAGGCATCCTTCGGAAACCCTGATTGTGGTGACGGCAGACCATGACACCGGAGGAATGGCCCTGGGCCGCTTAGGGGGCAAGTATAATATCGGATACGCTGATGCACAAAAGATATCAAAAGACATTTTTGGAGAATGGACCCGCAACAGAGGTAGCAATGCCCAACCTCTGACATGGGATGAGATGGAGAATGAGTTACGCGAAAAACTCGGTTTTTGGACAATCGTTCCGGTTTCGGAAAAAGAGACCCTGGAACTGAAGGAGCTCTTTGATGAAACTTTCATCACGAAAAAAGCCGAGGATCAGAAAACTCTTTATCAGACTTTCAATGCTTTCACTGCAAAAGCATTCGCAATCCTTAATTATCACATGGGTATCGGGTGGACCACGACAAGCCATGCCGGAAATTTCGTTCCGGTGTATGCGGTGGGTGCCAACGCGCAATATTTCACAGGCAGTCTTGACAATACTGATATTCCAAAACTCATCAAACGCGCTGCCGGACTCGACTAATGGCTAAACAGAAATATTATGTAGTGTGGGAGGGTCGCGAACCCGGTGTGTATGACAACTGGAGCGACTGCGAGGAACAGATATTGAATTTTCCGCGAGCTAAATACAAGAGCTTCTCTTCTGCCGCTGAAGCCGCCGAAGCCTTTCGGGGCTCCGATGCCAATAGTAATCCCGCTGATCTGGGTTCTCTCCTTATTTCCGCTGCCGGACACCGTCTCGATGCGTCTACCTTGCCATCATCACCACCAAATACGTATATGTCAAACCCGGATATTGATAAAAATGCCTGGGCTGTCGATGCGTCTTGCCAAGGAAACCCCGGAATAATGGAATACCGAGGTGTGGAACTCGCTTCGGGACGAGAGATCTTCAAGGTGGGGCCCTTTCAAGACGGCACCAACAACATAGGGGAGTTTCTTGCAATAGTGCATGCCTTGGCTGAGATGCACCGCCGCAACGAATGGCATAATATATATTCCGACTCCAAGACCGCTCTTGCCTGGGTGCGCAACCGCCAAGTGAAGACTCAGCTTAAACAGACCGAACGCAATAAGAAGCTTTTTGAGCTGCTCGGACGTGCTCTCGTGTGGATACGGTCTCACTCCTGGCCCGTCAGGATTATGAAATGGCAGACTGAACTCTGGGGCGA
The DNA here is from genome assembly GCA_947174515.1 of uncultured Porphyromonadaceae bacterium. Classification (GTDB taxonomy): domain Bacteria; phylum Bacteroidota; class Bacteroidia; order Bacteroidales; family Muribaculaceae; genus Lepagella. Next base: position 9,105 of record CAMWJD010000020.1, on the reverse strand, counting down.
AATCCCTGCCGACTTCGGTAGAAAATAAAACTTCAAACTATCCTCCAACCGAATTCTGAAAATGTATTTACGACATTGGATCACCGACTTTCTAAACTCTATCCTATCTCCCGATACGGCCACCCCGCTTATTAGCCCTACCCTATTCGTGATAGTGGCTCTGATTTCCATCGCATCATATTTCTTATGCGTCAGGATTGTCACGCCTCTTATGCATTTTTTGACCCGAAAGACGGAAACCGAATGGGACGACGATATCCTTAACGATAAGTCGATGAGGGCTTTCTCTCAGCTCGCGCCTGCCCTCATTCTTGAATGGCTTCTTCCGCAGGCTTTCTCCAATCATGAATGGGGAGTGGAGATTATCGAGAAATTGACGAAGGTATATATCGTATATGCCGTCATCAACCTACTTTGCGTGCTGATCACCAACACCGTCGATGGATTTGAACGACGGGATAAGGGAGCCGAGCACAATCTGACTGTAATTGAAGGTGCTGTAAAGCTGATTATGGTGCTGATCGGAGTCATAATATCGCTCAGCATTCTTTTCGATAGAAAACCTACCATGGTGCTGACCGGGTTCGGAGCTTCCGCAGCTGTGCTGATGCTGGTGTTTCAAGACACGATCAAGGGCTTTGTGGCAGGTGTGCAACTCACTCTCAACAATATGCTTAAGAAAGGAGACTGGATCATATGCGATAAGGCCGGCGCTAACGGCGAAGTGCAGAGTATTAAGTTGACCACTGTCAAAGTGCGAAACTGGGACAATTCCATCGTCACCATACACCCTTACACTCTCATCAGCGACTCATTCCGCAATTATCAGAACATGCGGGAGATCGGTGCCCGACGCGTGGCTCGCTCCATTTACATCGATTTTGACTCTATCCGCTTTCTTTCCAAAGAAGAAATAACACGCCTCACCGAAAAGGGATTTCTTAGCGAACACTCGCAAAAACATGCGAATCAAGAAGTGAACCTTTCTCTTTTCCGCAAATATCTCATCCGATATCTTACGTCGCTTCCCGATGTGGTCAAGAAGCATCCGGACCCTGCCGTATTCCTGATGGTGCGCCAGCTTCAACCCACACCGCAAGGGCTCCCTCTCGAACTCTATTTCTTCACAAAAATCACATCCTGGGCTGCCTACGAACGTTTTCAAGCCGATATTTTCGACTACGTCTACGCCTGCATCAGCGAATTCGGACTCCGGATATTTCAGGCTCCCTCCGGCAACGATCTTCGCGACCTACGAGGAATAATTCGTTGAAAATTTGGTGATATCACTCTTTTTTACTAATTTTGCACCGTCTTTTGACGAAAGGTGGCTCCACCCAGGGGAGAGAGACCCCGGAGACTTCCCTTTTAAAGAAAGACTTGACATTTATTAATTTTTTAAACTCTCGACAAAATGCATCTTTCAACTGAAGAAAAGCAGGCCATCTTTGAAAAATATGGCCAAGGAAAGAATGACACCGGCAGCCCTGAAAGCCAGATCGCTCTTTTCTCAATCCGCATCAAGCACCTTACCGAGCACCTCAAGAGCAACCACAAAGACCACACTACAGCCCGCGCGCTTAAAGCTCTCGTAGGTCAGCGTCGCAGCCTTCTTGACTATCTGATCCGCAAGGACATCAATCGTTACCGTGCGATTATCGCCAAGAAGGAACTCGGCATACGTCGCTAATCGGATTTTCAGATAAGAAAATTTTTCAAGTCCAATTCCTGAGCTTATGGAATTGGACTATTTTTCAATCTCTTGCATCCATGCAAAATTTAAAGACATTTCTTGAGAAACTACCCCCCTGGACTTTCTCCATCATATGTTTCCTCGCTATTTGCTGGCTGACTCTGAGTCCCGATCCTATAGGCGATCACGAATTACCTCTTTTCCCCGGTGCCGACAAGATAGCACACGCTATTATGTTTGGCGGATTTACATTCTGCATTATCCTTGACTGGCACCGACGCCACCACTGGCCTTTGACGTTCGAAAAAGCGGATATTTATGCTGCCGATATCGCATCAGTATTTGGAATCATCACTGAATTGCTTCAGGACGCAATCCATACCGGCCGATGTCTTGAATTTGGGGATATGGTGGCCGACATCACCGGAGCCTTCCTCGTGGCTTTTCTCGTGGCGCTGTATAAATTCAAGCATCGTGAGAGAGAATAAAAGCTTTGACAAATACATAAAAAACAAATTGAGGAGGACCTTCCTGTAGAAAATCCTCCTCTTTTTGTCAGCTACTTATGCAGTTTGTACTTGATTAATTCTTTTTAAGAAGTGTCCTCCCCTTTTCAATGGCCTGTTGATTGACCGGTATAAGCTTATGGTGTCTTTCCGGCAGGGATTTCTTTAGCCCTTTCACCACATTTTCCATAGGAATCTTATACTCCATAGCCTCCAGAAGAGCTCCCATCACGACCATATTGTAGGCTTTGCTGTTGCCAAGTTCAAGAGCCGCATCCATCGCATTGATGGGATACACGTTGATATCCCCGCGCTCCGGATGTTTGTGTATACCATTAGTATCGTAGATTAGAATACCACCCTTCTTCACTCTTGGACCGAATTTGTCAAGGCTCTGTTGATTCAAGGCTATGACGATGTCGTATGTATCGAGCACCGGCGATGAGATTTTCTCGTCACTGAGAATTACCGTGACATTGGCTGTTCCTCCACGCTGTTCCGGACCATATGATGGCATCCAGGTCACTTCCATATTGTCCATAAGTCCGGAATATGCAAGTATCTTACCCATCGACAAGACACCCTGCCCTCCAAATCCGGCTGCAATTATTTCTGTTTTCATTTGATTTCAGGGTTCTGGATTCAACTTTCGGAATTTTTAAGGTCGCCAAGCGGATATTTCTCAAACATGTGCTGCGCCATCCATTCATTGGCTTTCTCCGGTGTCATTTTCCACCCGGAATTGCAAGTCGACACCACTTCCACCACGCTTGTGCCCTTCTTGGCAATGGCATTCATGAATGCTTTCTTGAGAGCTGCCTTTGTCTTGCGGACATTGGCCGGAGTATGCACACTCTGGCGTGTCACATAGCATGTGCCGTCAAGCTCTTTCAGAAGGTTGGTGATCTCAAGCGGATGGCCGTTTAGGTCTACCCTACGCCCGTAGGGCGACGTGGAAGTCTTTTGTCCGATTAATGTAGTCGGAGCCATCTGGCCGCCTGTCATACCATAGATCGCATTGTTGACAAAGATCATGACGATGTTTTCACCGCGGTTTGCAGCATGGATTGTCTCAGCTGTGCCTATAGCCGACATATCGCCGTCTCCTTGATATGTGAACACCACATTCTCAGGCCAAAGACGGTTGGCTGCCGTAGCAATCGCCGGAGCTCGCCCGTGAGCTGCCTCTATCCAGTCGCAATCGATATAATTGTAGGCGAACACCGCACATCCTACCGGCGACACCCCTACCGTACGCTCCACTATACCCAGTTCGGATATTACCTCTGCCACGAGCTTATGGATCACCCCGTGGCTGCAACCGGGGCAATAATGCATATTGACTTCCTCAAGAAGCTCCGGAGCGGCATACACCTTGTTTTCAGGCTTTATTATATCTTCTATATCCATTTGTTTTCAGATTTCCGGGCACGGGTTTAGGCCTGCTCGATTAGTTTTTCTTTAAGTGCGCTGACGATCTCTGAAGGGCTCGGAATGATACCACCCATTCTGCCGAAGTGCTTGACGGGAAGCGAATCGTGGACTGCAAGACGCACATCCTCAATCATTTGCCCGGCATTAAGTTCCACCACAAGAATACCTTTCTTTCCTTCTGCCGCTTTCCTGATTGCTTCTGTCGGGAAAGGCCAGAGGGTGATCGGGCGGATGATCCCTACTTTCAAGCCGTCTTCTTCAGCGAGTTCTTTCGCTTTTGTAGAGATTCGTGCCACAGAGCCGAAAGATATGATAAGGTAATCGGCATCCTTTGTGTCTATCTCTTCCCATCGGGTCTCGTTGGCCTCTATCTCGCGGTATTTTGCCTGGAGCTGATGATTGATGATTTCCATCTTGTCCGATTCAAGCTCAAGAGAAGTGACCACATTACGTTTGCGGCGTCCTTCGCGTCCTGTGGCAGCCCACGGACATTGTTCTCTGATTTCTTCATCCGTGCGACGCGCGCGCTGCTCGGGAAGCACCACCTTTTCCATCATTTGGCCTACAATGCCGTCGGCAAGAATCATCGATGGATTACGATATTTGAATGCGAGGTCAAATCCCAGACCTACAAAATCAGCCATTTCCTGCACGCTGGATGGCGCCAGGACGATGAGATGATAGTCGCCATGCCCTCCTCCTTTGACAGCTTGAAAATAGTCTGCCTGAGAGGGCTGGATCGTACCGAGACCCGGACCTCCTCTCATGACGTTGAGGATGAGCGCCGGCAAAGAAGATGCCGCGATATAAGAGATCCCCTCTTGCTTAAGGCTGACTCCGGGAGATGACGATGATGTCATAACAGCTTTTCCCGTCGCTGCTCCCCCATATACCATATTGATTGCCGCCACTTCTGATTCAGCCTGCACCACTACCATTCCGGTTGTATCCCAAGGCATCAAGGCTTCAAGTGTCTCCAACACTTCTGACTGGGGGGTGATCGGATAGCCGAAATATCCATCGCATCCATACCGGATTGCCGCATGGGCTATCGCCTCATTCCCCTTCATTAGTCTTATCTCTTCCATAAGTTGTGTTTCTGTTTTCAGGTTAGTCAATCTTTACCCGGTACACCTCAATGCAGGCATCCGGGCAAACTAAGGCACAACTGCAACAGCCGATGCAGGCCTCCGGATTTGACATAAATGCAAAATGATAACCACGATCGTTAACTTCATAGGGCTGAAGCGACAGGGTCTCGGTAGGACAGGCCACCACGCAGAGATTGCATCCTTTACAACGTTCCTTGTTGACAGTGACAGCTCCTTGTATTTTTGCCATTTGTATTATTTGATTTTATGATACGGGATCTTAAAAATGATAGCAAATTCCTATTTGCTCGTATTTACATTTACAAAGATAAGCAAAAAAGAATTACCATTTGCCAAGTGTTAAAAAAGTTTAACAAAAATTAATAAACAGCGCATATATGTATTTTTGTGCAATTTTAGCCAAGTAACTTCGCCAAAGTTCGCACGCCTTGGGTGGCAGGCTCCGCTATCACTGTCAGATTGGGGATTGAAGGAGTGGCAGCGGGATTGGGATCTATATAATAAATCGGAACTCCGGGGCGCACGCTATATATAAGTCCGGCTGCCGGATAGACGGCCAGACTGGTGCCTATGACACAGAATATGTCGGCTTCATGCACCAATTCCATCGCCTTTTCAATGTTTGGGACAGCCTCCTGAAAGAAAACTATGTGCGGCCGCATCAGATCACCGTTCTTCCCCCTTGTTGCGGGAGTAGTCTCAAGATGATCGATATCGACTGCCTCTATATAATCAGGATCCGAAATGGAGCGGATCTTCATCAGCTCTCCATGAAGATGAAGCACATTCCTTGAGCCCGCCCTTTCATGAAGATCATCCACATTTTGAGTGATAATGTAGACATCGTAGTCTTTCTCAAGCTCCATCAGAGCGCGGTGCGCATCATTGGGATGAGCTTTCAGAAGATCCCGACGGCGCTGATTGTAGAACTCATGCACAAGCGCCGGATTCCTTCTGAATCCATCTGCGGATGCCACATCCATCACAGGATAGTTTTCCCATAGACCACCGGCGTCCCGGAAAGTCTTAATTCCGGACTCGGCACTTATGCCGGCTCCGGAACTAATCACTAATTTTTTTTTCATTTCAGTTCTTTTGCTGTCGTCGCTGTCATCGTTTCTTCAATGACAACGCCGAAAACCACTACTTTTCTCTCATAAATATTTGTATCGGTGTGCCATGGAAATCCCACTTAGCGCGAATCTTGTTTTCAAGGAAACGGCGGTATGGTTCCTTCACCCACTGCGGAAGATTGCAGAAGAATACGAATGTCGGGATTATTGAATCCTTGAGCATCGTGACGTATTTTATTTTCACAAACTTGCCCTTGTTGCTCGGAGGAGGCGTAACGGCTATTTCCTCAAGCATATACGTATTGAGCTGGGAGGTAGGAATGACTCTGCGACGGTTCTCATACACCTTCACGGCCGTCTCGAGCACATTGTAGATTCTCTGCTTGGTCATGGCGGATGCAAAGATAATCGGGAAGTCGATAAACGGTGCAAACTTGCCACGAATGGCTGCTTCATAACGTTTCTGAGCCTCCAGACTCCTATCTTCTACAAGGTCCCACTTGTTGACACACACCACCAGGCCCTTCTTATTCTTCTGGATTAAGGAGAATATATTGGCATCCTGACCTTCGATGCCACGCGTGGCGTCAATCATCAGTATGCAGACATCTGATGCCTCAATGGCGCGTATCGACCGGATCACTGAATAATACTCTATATCTTCATTCACCTTCTGCTTCTTCCGGATGCCGGCGGTGTCGACAAGATAGAAATCAAAGCCGAACTTATTATATCGGTGATAGATGGAGTCGCGTGTAGTGCCTGCTATGTCGGTCACTATGTGGCGTTCTTCTCCTATAAAGGCGTTGATCAGAGAAGATTTGCCGGCGTTCGGGCGTCCGACTATGGCAAATTTGGCTATATCCTCTTCAGCCTCGTCTTTATCAGGAGTGTCGGGGAAGTCTTTGATAATTTCATCCAACAGGTCGCCGGTACCCGATCCGTTGGCCGAAGACACCTCGACCGGGTCGCCGAGTCCAAGGGAATAGAACTCGGCCACATTATATTTTGAATCGCTCTTATCTTCTTTGTTGGCGACGAGGATAATTGGTTTCTTACTGCGACGCAGTATAGCCGCCACCTTGTCGTCAAGGTCGGTTACACCTACCGATGAATCCACTACGAAGAGGATAACGTCGGCCTCTTCTATTGCGATATGCACCTGCTTGTTGATTTCCTCCTCGAATACGTCATCGGAGTTTACCACCCAACCTCCGGTGTCGACGATTGAAAATTCCTGGCCATCCCAGTCTACTTTGCCATATTGCCGATCGCGTGTCGTGCCCGACGTGTCATCTACTATGGCGGCCCTTGTCTGCGTCAAACGGTTGAAAAGCGTGGATTTCCCCACATTCGGCCGCCCTACTATTGCTACTAATCTGCTCATAGTTTCTATAAATGAGTATTTGGAACTGAGAATTTTGAATTTACGCTTTTTTATGCTGATATTATAGCCTGAGATTCAATACTCTGATACTCAACTCCGGCTTAGCGAAATAATTCTAAATTCCAAATTCTAAATTAATATTTATTCAATGTATCCGAATTGTCTAAGTTTGTTCTCGCGGTTTCTCCAGTCTTTCTCTACCTTGACGAAGAGTTCGAGATAGACTTTCTTGTCGAAGAATTTCTCAATGTCATGGCGAGCCGCGATGCCGATCTTCTTAATCTTCTCACCCCCTTTTCCTATGATGATCCCCTTCTGAGTGTCGCGCTCCACATAGATCACCGCCATGATATGGATGGAGTTTTCCTTTTCCTCAAACTTCTCCACGAGCACTTCAGCCGAATAAGGAATCTCCTTGTCATAATTCAGCAGAAGTTTCTCTCGTATGATCTCAGTGACGAAGAAACGCATCGGTTTGTCGGTCAGCGCATCCTTGCCGAAGAATGGAGGTGAAGGAGGAAGCAGCTCGATGATACGGGCCTTGAGATTCTCCACATTGAAGTTTTGGATGGCGCTGATCGGGAAAATTTCAGCATTGGGGAGGCGTTTTTTCCAGGCTTCTACAAGAGCATCGAGTTCTTCATTGTTCTTCAGCAGGTCGACTTTGTTGATGACTAGAAGCACAGGCACTGTTTCCTTGGCCACCCTGTCAAGAAAATCTTTGTTTTTCTCCGGATCCTCAACCACGTCGGTGACATAAAGGAGGATATCGGCGTCTGTCAGTGCTCCTTCCGAGAAATCAAGCATTGACTCCTGAAGTTTATATTTTGGCTTCAGCACTCCCGGGGTGTCGCTAAATACTATCTGATAGTCGGGAGTGTTTACAATTCCCGTGATACGATGACGAGTGGTCTGGGCCTTGGATGTGATTATTGAAATTCTTTCACCTACAAGATCATTCATCAGAGTAGACTTACCTACATTAGGATTTCCTACTATATTCACAAAGCCGGCTTTGTGAGTTCCTATGTATTCCGGTGTTGTGACCGGTGTGTTTTCCATGTCCGGCGTAATTTTTATTTCTTCCATAATTTTTATTGTGTTTTTCAGTTAAAATTCAGTGAATGAGAAAGGAAGGAGGGAGGATATCGAGGGGAAAACATATATGTTATCTGCTCCGAAGAGTATGACTTCAATATCCCCATGCAGATGCTCATATTCAAGAAGCGCCTGGCGGCATGCGCCGCATGGTGATATCGGACTGCCTTGGAATGGCGCGTCCGCTTCTTCACCCTCCGGCATATTACCTACATTGCGGGCCGCTATCGCAATCTTTTTCATTGCCATACCCGGATGGAGGGAGGATGCCTGCCAACAGGCATTTCGCTCTGCGCATATTCCCGATGGATAGGCCGCATTTTCCTGATTGGAGCCATCTACGATCGAACCGTCGGCCATGCGTATAGCCGCGCCGACGTGAAATCGCGAATAGGGCGCATAACTGCGATAGGTCATTGCCTTTGCTCTTGCCACCAACTCCAGGTCATCAGCCGGCAGTTCTTCAGGAGTTAACGATTTATATGATATTTCTATCTTTTTATCCTTCATATTATATTATATTTAGAGACCGCTCCAAGATTGGGAGGATGTGTCTAATAGATTAACAAATAAATCCGAAATGTGTGGATGATTAAGCGAAAAAAATTAAACCTGTGAAAAAAATAATTGCACAAATCACAAAAAATTCTTACCTTTGCACTCACAAACAAAAGGTCAGCTTCATGGCCCTTGCGGTCTTGTCGCATCATATCTTGACCTTTTGCTTATGCGGCTAAGCCGCTGTCGGCCTCTGTAGTTCAACGGATAGAATAGAAGTTTCCTAAACTTTAGATAGGGGTTC
>CAMWJD010000019.1 GCA_947174515.1 uncultured Porphyromonadaceae bacterium | reverse complement strand
CCGCAGCCAACCTGTCGCAAAATTATCTCGCATTTATCATATCATTAATTTTTGCGAGCTACTTATTTATTTAACGTTGAATATTTGGTGATGTTATAGTTTTGTTGTATATTTGCAAACAAAATGATAACACTATGGAAGCAGCAATTCAAAAGAAAGCAACAATGTTCCGTCTTAGTACCGATTTGATAGATCGCTTGAAAGAGATGGCGAAAAGGGAACACCGAAGTCTCAACAATTTTGTGGAGTGCATACTTCTTGATGTGGCCTATAATGAACCAAATGATATTACAAAAGCTGCAATAGATGAGGCGAGAAGTGGTAAGTTAAGAGGTACAACTCCCGTTGATACTTCTTCAATAGAAGCCATGTTTAAATCTGCTGGATTATGAAAATATTAGTCCAGTCATCCCAGTACAAAAAAGATCTAAAGCGGATTCGCAATTATCCTAAAAAAGCAAGTACTTTAATCGAGATTCTTAAAAAACTTGAGAATGAAATCCCGATACCTCCTGAAAATAAACCACATATGCTTTCGGGTGACTATGCAGGTTGTATGGAATGTCATATAGAAGGCGATTTCCTTTTGATTTGGATAGATCCTGATACGGATGAAATTGATTTAGTCCGACTCGGATCCCACTCAGAATTATTTGGAAAAGGCAAAAAACGATAAGTTTTGGAAAGCCAAATGGATACCCGTTGATTCCAGCGATGGTCGGATACTATGGAGCATCGACATTTGGAGGATACATGAGCTATCAGTTAAACCAAACCTTTGGAGTAGATATTGGCGCCCAAGCAGTACAGCAATTCGGCACGAATAAATACCAATTAGACCCTATTGTAACCCCAACAGTCAAATTAGGAAAAGTAAAGATTGGTCTTCCGGTCGGACAAATTCTTCACGGCATAATCCGCTCCAAAGCTGAACAATGCAACATGAGAAAATAATCCTTCTATTGCTTAATCGTCTTGTCGCAGCAAGACTGCTTTTTTTGCTTTTGTGAGCAGGCATCTTGCATGCTGCATCCGCAGCAACCTGATTCTTTGCCCTGTTTCTTCCTTAGAAATTTGACAATTATCCATATTCCGGAAGCCAGCAAAATAGCTCCCACAATGATATACTGTAACGTTATGCTCATTGCTTGTCTGTGTTTGATGAAGTAGATTTCGATGAGGAGGTTTTCTTTTTAGGCTTCGGTGTCTCAACAACTTGGGTTATTCGCCTGTTGGAAGGATCGCGGAGCACCGACAGCGTAATCTCATTGATCATGCCCTTCTGTTGCGCAATAAATTCGGATGCACTGTAATCTCCTCTCTCAATGGCGCGCAGACGTCCCTCCCAGATTCCGGTCAACTTTGCACTCTTCAGAAGTTCCTCCTTAATCAGTCCTATTAGCTCAATTCCCGCATCTGTGGCCCTCAAGGATTTTCCCTGTTTCCTTATATATGCCCTCTTGTATAGAATCTCTATTATGGCTGCACGTGTTGACGGACGCCCTATTCCGTTAGCTTTTAATGCCTCACGAAGTTCCTCGTCGTCTACTGATGCCCCGGCAGTCTCCATTGCCTTCAATAATGTGCCTTCAGTATAATAACTCGGTGGAGTAGTAGTCTTCTTCCCAAGAAATGGTTTATGAGGACCCTTTTCTCCTTTTACAAATTCCGGTAACGTTTTTTCCTGATCCTTTCCTTCATCATCAGCATCATCTTTTGCCGTGGGAGGTGTCATGGTTTTTTCCTGACTATTGTTCCAGTCATAGACGCTCTTCCATCCTGCTTCTGCAATCCTTTTACCCGATGCCTTGAATTCAATTTTTCCGGCTCTTCCCTTTATCTGTGTCTGGTCATAGACACAATCCGGGAAAAAAACGGATATAAAGCGGCGTGCCACAAGATCATACACCTGCCATTCCGGTTGGGAAAGCATCTGTGCCGGCACCCCGGTGGGAATTATGGCATGGTGGTCAGTTACCTTTGAATTGTCGAAAACCTTGTTGCTTTTCTTTAGTTTTTTACCTCTGAGCGGTTGTAATACTTCTTGATAATATCCGAGTCCGTTGAGAATTGGTCCGCATTTTGGATAGACATCATCCGTAAGGTATGTGGTGTCGACACGTGGATACGTTGTTAGTTTCTTTTCGTAAAGGGCCTGGATAGTCTTGAGTGTCTCGTCAGCGCTCAATCCGTATTTTTTATTGGCTTCCACCTGAAGACTTGTGAGGTCAAAGAGTCTCGGTGGTGATTCCTTCACTTTCTTTTTGGTTACCTCTGTAACCTCAAATTCACTCTCAGCCACTTCCTTTAGTTTCCCTTGTCCATCCTCTTCTGTCTTAAACGCCTTGACATTAGATGTGAAAGTCACGTCTCGGTAGAGTGTGCGCAGTTCAAAGGTTGTGGTCGGCACAAAGTTTTCTATTTCTTTCTGCCTGTTTACTACAAGTGCGAGGGTAGGGGTTTGCACCCTGCCTACAGAGAGCACATTGTTTCTTGTGTCGTTTCTCTCCGCATACTTCAGGGTATAGAGTCTTGTTGCATTGATGCCTAATATCCAGTCACCTATCGCCCTGCACAAGCCCGCTATGTAAAGGCTCTCAAGTTCCTTTTCCGGTTTGAGGTGCTGGAATCCTTCACGAATAGATTCATCGGTCAGCGATGAGATCCAAAGCCTTTCCACCGGTTTGTCGCATCCCGCTTTCTGCATCACCCATCGTTGGATAAGCTCACCTTCCTGCCCGGCATCACCGCAGTTGATCACCTTCTCGCATTTCTTGATAAGGCGCTCGATAACTTCAAACTGATGTTGTATGCCCTTGTCATCTTTCAGTTTTATGCCGAATCTTTCGGGGATCATCGGTAATGCTGAAAGTGACCATCGCTTCCAGTCAGGAGTATAGTCAGCTGGGTCTTTAAGTTCGCATAGATGGCCGAAAGTCCAAGTGACACAATAGTCATTTCCTTCAAAATAACCATCTCTCCTTACGTCCGCACCCAATATCTTGGCTATGTCAGCTCCTACACTCGGTTTCTCAGTGATACAAAGAATCATTCTAAGTAGATAATGAAAATTAATTTATTCAACTTTCACAAGTAAAAAATCTCTGCGTTCTCCGGGCGATGCGGAGCAGCCCGATTCCATTACGATCTTGCGAAAGTTGAGTTATTAATAGTAGTTTATCACGAATCTCATAAACACAAATCCTGTATGACTCATGCTTCCAAGTGTTTCGCTTCATTCCAATATTCGTCCATTTCAGCAAGAGTCATATCCTTAAGGTTTCGTCCCGCTTCCTTAGCCTTAGCTTCAAGATAATTGAATCTTCTGATAAATTTTCTGTTTGTGGCTTCGAGTGCATTTTCCGGCACTACATTATATAGCCGGGCGGCATTTATCATAGAAAAAAAGAGATCTCCGAATTCTTTCTCTATTCCATCATGATTTCCCGCCTTTATCTCCGCTTCAACTTCAGCGGTTTCTTCCTTCACCTTGTCCCATACCTGCTGCGGATCTTCCCAGTCAAAACCAACATGAGCGGCCTTTTCTTGAATCCTATATGCTTTTATCAAGGCCGGCAAAGCTCCCGGCACTCCTGATAGTACTGTTTTGTTGCCGTCTTTTTCCTTAAGCTTGATTTGTTCCCAATTGTCGGCAACTGCATCGGCCGTTTCCGCCCGGACAGTGCCGTATATATGAGGATGTCGGAAAATCAGCTTGTCGGTGAGCGCGTTGCAGACGTCGGCTATATCGAACTGTCCTTTTTCATCAGCAATTTTGCTGTAAAACGCCATGTGGAGCAATACGTCGCCTATCTCTTTCTTAATGTTTGGTACATCGTCGGCTATCAGAGCGTCGCATAGCTCGTATACTTCTTCTATTGTGTTGGGACGCAGTGACTCATTAGTCTGTTTTCTGTCCCACGGGCATTTCTCTCTCAGTGTGTCAAGCACATCAAGAAACCTGCCGAAAGCTTCTATCTTTTCTTCTCTTGTATGCATATCCAATTTCTTAATTATTTTAATTGTTGACCTTAAGTAGGCGATTTGTAGGGTCGCGCTCCTGGTGTGTCCTCCAGATCAAGTCAAATAAGAAGTTATGTAAAAAAATTCTTGTTGCAGTATAAGAATTCTACTGCAAAATTACTAAAAATTCAGCAAAAATTGCTATCTTTGCCTTTTGAAATCTTCCTTTTGAAGATTTTTTTGAGTTCATAAGCCTTAAAATAATGATTATTGCATTATTGATGCTTATGTCAAATTGTTGTATATTAATGGATAAGATATTAGATACAAGAAAGATTGATAAGCTTGAGAAGCTATTGGACACTGTCTCTTCTATTGTGCTCACTTGTCATGTCCGGCCTGACGGAGATGCTGTCGGAAGCACTCTTGGATGGTTGCATGTGCTTGAATCAATAGGTAAATCCGTGACTGTGGTAATCCCTGACAATGCTCCTCGTTCACTTTCTTTCCTTCCCGGTTTTGACAAGATGGCTGTGTTCACTCGTCATGAGGAATACTGTCAAAAGATATTTCGTGAGGCTGATCTGATTATTTGCTGCGATTTCAATACTCCTTCCCGTTTGGATAGGATGCAGTCGCTCCTTGATGAGTCTCAATCTCCCAAGGTCTTGATCGACCATCATGTCGACCCCGCTCACTTTGCCGATATAATTTTCTCTTTTCCGGATATGTCAAGCACTTGCGAGCTCTCATTTAGGGTATTGGCTGATCTTGGCCTTTATGCTGAAATGAATAATGATGCGGCAACTTGTCTGCTCACCGGCATGGTCACAGATACCAAGAATTTTACCGTAAATTGTAAAAGCCCGGATATATATGAGATTTTACAGCGACTCCTTGAAAAAGGGTGTGATAAAAATCGAATTGTCAGGCTTGCGCTTTTGGAAAAGAGTTTTGGCGCTTTGATGCTTGAAGCTTATGCGCTTTCAAATAAGATGGAGATTTTTCCTGAATATCACGCTGCGGTCATTTGCATTGATAAGAGTGAATGTGAACGATTCCATTATGAAAAAGGAGATACGGAGGGACTCGTGAATCGGCCAACTGAAATCCGTGGTATCACTTGCAGTTTTTTCCTTCGGGAAGATGCTGACTGCATAAAGGTGTCAGCCCGCAGTGTGATGGATTTTCCGGTCAATCAAATTTGTAAGGATCTATTTGCCGGCGGCGGACATGTGATGGCTGCCGGTGCTGAGTTTCATGGATCTCTATTGGATTGCCGTAATATTCTTGTGGATGCTTTCCCTAAATATTCTCATTATCTGAAAGGAAGATCAGAAAAACTTGATTTCTTTGATTTGTCAAAAGATAAGTAAATGATTAAACGATTAAACAACCATACAATGAAAATCAAAAAAATATATTCTGTTTTTATCTTAAGTATATGTGTATTGATCTTTGCTTCTTGCAGTAAGACTCAAAGCTACTCCGACTTACTGAAATCCGAACAAAAGGCAAGCAATTGGTTTCTTGCTCAGCACACTGTGTGCAATGAGATTCCTGCCGACAGTATTTTCATTGAAGGCTCTGATGCCCCGTTCTATCGTATGGACGATGACGGATATGTATATATTCAAGTTATTAAGGCTAATAAGAAGGAGGATCGCGTTTTTCCTAAGACGGGCGACCAGGTTTACTTTTTGTTCACTCGCTATAATATTGATCAAATGTATAGAAGCAATTCAATTGATATTGCTCCGGAAAGCAGCAATCAGGATAATCTTATGAATCTAATTGGCCACACTTATTTTATATTCAATAATTTAAGCGTCAATGCCTCCTATCAGTACGGGTCTGGTATTCAGATACCTGTAAGTTATCTCGGTTACGATTCGGAAGTGAACATTCTTCTCAAATCTTATTATGGTTTCTCATCTGAAAACACCACCTGTATCCCTTATTTGGTAAATGTGCGTTATTTCAAACCCGAATATTAACATTTTTCCTCAATCAATTCATTATAAATTATGAGTCTAATCAAATCAATTTCCGGAATTCGCGGAACTATCGGCGGTCGTTCCGGCGATGGTCTCGGAGGTGTCGATATTGTTAAGTTCACGGCTGCTTATGCCGAATATATAAAAAAGATAAATGGCGGAAAAACCGGAAAAATCGTAGTCGGACGCGATGCCAGAATTTCCGGTCCTATGGTCTCTTCTCTCGTTGTAGGCACTCTTATGGCTATGGGTTTTGATGTCATTAATATTGGTCTCGCTACTACTCCAACTACCGAACTTGCTGTAACAGGTGAAAATGCCGACGGTGGCATTATATTGACTGCAAGCCATAATCCTATTCAGTGGAATGCTCTGAAACTTCTTGATCGTAATGGTGAATTCCTTACAGATGATGCCGGAAAAGAGGTGATCGGAATTGCTGCGGATGAAGATTTCATTTTTGCAGATGTTATGAATCTTGGCTCTGAATATGTCAATGATACCTGGGGCTCACGACATATAGATATGGTGAAATCTCTCAAGCTTGTGGATGTCGAAGCAATTGCGAAGGCAAATTTCACTGTCGCGGTAGATGCCGTTAATTCTGTCGGAGGTGTCGTAATCCCACGCCTCCTGAAGGCTCTCGGTGTCAAGAATGTCATTGAACTGAATTGTGAGGCAAATGGTCATTTCGCTCATACTCCCGAACCGATTCCGGAGAATCTAACTCAGATTGCAGATCTTATGAAGTCGGGTAAGGCTGATGTAGGTTTCGTGGTTGATCCGGATGTCGACCGTCTTGCTATAGTAATGGAAAATGGTGAAATGTTTGTCGAAGAGTACACGCTCGTTGCAGTCGCCGATTATATCCTGTCGCATACTCCCGGATCGACTGTCTCCAATCTCAGTAGTTCGCGTGCTCTCCGCGATATCTCCTATCGTCATGGTTGCGAATACAATGCGGCTGCTGTCGGGGAAGTGAATGTGGTTGCCAAAATGAAAGAAACCGGCGCAGTAATCGGAGGCGAAGGCAACGGCGGTGTTATTTATCCGGAACTTCACTACGGCCGCGATGCTCTTGTAGGAGTGGCTATGTTCCTGACTTTACTTGCCAAATCAGGTAAGAAAGTCAGTGAACTTAAGAATTCTTATCCCTCTTATCAGATCGCAAAGAATAAGATTCAATTGACGCCTGATATTGATGTTGATGCTATTCTTCTTGCTGTCAAAGACAAATTTGCAGGTTGCGACATCACTGACATTGATGGAGTGAAAATAGATTTCCCTGAATCGTGGGTACACTTGCGCAAGTCAAATACAGAGCCAATAATCCGAATCTACAGCGAAGCGGAGACTATGGAAAAAGCCAACGCCCTTGCTGAAGAAATAAAGGCTGTAATCGCCTCTCTGTAATATTAATACTACATAATTTAATATTGTGAATTATGTATTATGACTTGATTTTGCGTCAACGAAGTTAATTATGCCTTGAATAAAATATGTTAAAGAAATTTTTTCTAAATCTTCTCTCTTCTTTTGTGGGCGCCTGGATTGCTATCGGTCTCTTCTGCGTTGTGTCCATCTTTGTTGTGATTGGTGTTATAGCCCGTGTTGGCGGCGATGAAGAAACCCCTTCCACTAAGGTTAGCCCAAAGTCTGTGCTGATGCTCGATCTTTCTGGTACTATTGTAGAGACTCCGGAAGCAGGTCAGTTTGACTTTATGTCGCTCGCAATGGGTGATTCCAATGATGGTCCGATGGCTCTCAATGTAATAATAAATGGTATTCGAGAAGGTAAGGAGTCTGATGATATCGATGCCATGTATATCAAATGCGGGCATCCGTTGGCATCTCCTGCTACTCTTAATGCTATTCGTCAGGCTATCGC
The DNA here is from genome assembly GCA_947174515.1 of uncultured Porphyromonadaceae bacterium. Taxonomy (GTDB): domain Bacteria; phylum Bacteroidota; class Bacteroidia; order Bacteroidales; family Muribaculaceae; genus Lepagella. The sequence continues at coordinate 16,853 of CAMWJD010000019.1, read as the reverse complement.
AGATTTTAAGAAAAGTGGTAAGAAGGTATATGCTTATGCCGATGCAATGACAATGGGCGATTATTTTGTCGCCTCTCAGGCTGATAGCCTTTTCCTTAATCCCGGGGGTATGATTGAAATTTCCGGACTTGGCGGAACTACTCTTTTTTATAAAGATTTCCTTGATAAAATCGGAGTGAAGATGACTCTCGTGAAAGTCGGAACTTTCAAGTCTGCTGCCGAACCATACATTTCCAATCAGATGAGTGCCCCGGCACGTGCTCAATTGGACACTCTTTATGGTAACATGTGGAGCTATATAGGAGAAGCTGTTGCCGAGGGACGTAGGTCTCTCAATAAAGGCTCGCTTAATAAAGCGGCTGACGAATTTATTGTTTTTCAGACTCCCCACTCCGTATTAAGACAAGGGTTTGTCGATAAGTTGGCATATGAACGCCAGATGGATGATATCGTTGGCCGAATTGTAGGAAAAGAGGGTAAGGATGTGCGGTATTATACACCTGAAACTCTTGCTGAGAATTCAAGTTGGGGCAAGGAATATGGCAATAAGAATTTGGTGGCTGTCTTGTATGCCACAGGTGAGATTCAAGAACATTCTAAGACGGGTATAGATTGTTATCGTCTTGTGCCGCAGATCACAGAGCTTGCCGACGACGATAATGTTAAGGCTCTCGTGCTTCGTGTCAATTCTCCGGGTGGTTCTGTTTTCGGAAGCGAGCAGATAGGAGAGGCACTTGATTATTTCAAATCGAAAGGAAAACCATTTGTTGTCTCTATGGGAGATTATGCTGCTTCCGGGGGATACTGGATCTCTTGCACCGCTGATAAAATTTATGCCGATCCTCTTACTATTACCGGTTCTATAGGTATTTTCGGACTTTTCCCATCTGCTGAAGGACTTGTGAAGAAACTTGGTATTACCCCGCAGACTGTAAGCACTAATCCAGGTAAAGATATTTCACTGTTCAATGATCCTACAGCTGAGCAACTTGATGTGCTCCAGTCTTATATCAACGACGGATACTCTCGTTTCGTGAAACGTGTGGCTAAAGGAAGAAAGATGAAGGAGCAGCGTGTAAGGCAGATTGCTGAAGGTCGGGTTTATGATGCAGGACAGGCTAAATCGCTCAATCTGGTCGATGAACTCGGCTCTCTCGATGATGCCGTGCGGTATGCCGTTTTGAAGGCCGGTTTAAAGTCTGATAAATATGGGGTAGCTGTTTATCCTAAATATAAACCCGATTTTTGGGATATTCTTCGCGCTCAAGGTTTTGATAAGTTGAATCAGGAAATTGCAAAAATCGCGGGTGAGACTCCTGAGTCGATACTTGTATATGAATCTGCCCGTATCTTGCGTCGTTCTCCATGGCAGGCCCTTATGCCTCCGATGACTCTCCGCTTCAATTAAGGATTACTTAGCCTATATAACCCACGTCCTATGACTAAACTTGAAAAATCTCTTAAGTGCGTGTTGACCCCATTCTCTTGGCTTTATGGGTTCGGTGTTTTCATGCGCAATAAGTTCTTTGACTGGGGCATCTTTAAAGAAGTCTCATTCAATGTCCCGGTCGTGGGCGTGGGAAATATAACTGTCGGGGGCACCGGAAAAACTCCTCATGTGGAGTATATTCTGGAATGTCTTCGATATAAGAGGAATATTGCTGTTCTTAGCAGGGGGTATAAGCGTAAGACTAAAGGGTTCATCATTGCTTCTGCAAAGAGTACCCCCGATAGTATCGGTGACGAACCTCTTCAGATTTATGAGAAGTTCGGTGGCACTGTTAAGGTGGCGGTTTGCGAAAGCAGGGTCAAGGGAGTCAGACAGTTGATTAAGGAGTTTCCTGATCTTGATCTCATAGTGCTTGATGATTCTTTTCAGCATAGGTATATTAAGCCTAAGCTCAATATTATGCTGATGGATTATTCAAGACCTATATATGCCGACGACATCCTCCCTTTAGGCAGATTGCGCGAAAGTCCACAGGCTATTGAGAGAGCTGATATGGTGATCACTACCAAGTGTCCGGCGTCTATTTCTGCGCTTGATATGAGGATTGTCTCTAAACATCTCAACCTCATGCCTTATCAAAAACTCTATTTCTCTTCTTTCGATTATGGAGGTTTGATTCCCGTTTTCCCCGACGAGTGTGTGAAGCGTGTGCTTATCAATGAGATTGGAGCTGAAGATTCCGTGTTATTACTTACCGGGATTGCCAATCCTCGCCCTTTTGTAAATCATTTCAGGCAATATCTCTTTAAAAAGCGAGTCCTTCATTTTCCGGACCATCATGATTTCAAAAAGGCGGATCTTAATGAGATTCTTGTTAAGTTTAATGCTCTGTCAGGTAAGAATAAATATATAATAACTACCGAAAAAGATGCTATGCGCATCTGCCATAATCCTTATTTCCCTCACGAACTGATGTCTCAAATTTTCTATATTCCGATCGGTGTGAAGATGCTTGATACAAATTTCGGTTATGACTTCGTCCCCGATCTTCTTCAGGCAATTACTCGATAAAAACAAAATTAAACCACTATACCATGGAAAAAACATTATTGGAAAAAATCAAAGAAACTGCTGATTTCATTCGTTCTAAAGTCTCTCGACTCCCTGAAGTTGCTATCATACTCGGTTCCGGTCTTGGAAATCTGGCTGATATGATGGATATAGAAGCCGAAATCGACTATCACGATATCCCAAATTTTCCCGTGTCCACTGTTGCCGGACATGCCGGAAAATTGATTTTCGGATCACTTGGTGGTAAATATTTAATGGCGATGAAGGGTCGTTTCCACTACTATGAAGGTTATGACATGAAGCAAGTGACATTTCCGGTCCGGGTCATGAAAAATCTCGGAGTCAATACTCTTTTTGTCAGCAATGCGGCCGGTGGTATGAATAAGGAATTCCGTGTAGGTGACGTAATGGTGATCACTGATCATATCAATCTCTTTCCTGAAAATCCTCTGAGAGGCAAAAATTATGATGATCTTGGCACTCGGTTTCCTGCTATGACCGAAGCATATAAGAAATATCTGATAAAATATGCTGATGAAATTGCCGATGCCGAAGGTCTCCGTCTGATGCACGGTGTATATGTCGGAACTACGGGTCCTACTTTCGAGACTCCTGCCGAATATGAGTATTTTCGTATCATTGGAGGTGATGCCGTAGGCATGTCTACGGTCCCCGAAGTAATAGTTGCCAATCATGCCGGTATGAGTGTGTTCGGCCTTTCAGTCATAACTGATCTCGGAGGAAAAGATGTCGACTATGTGCCGACTCATGAGGAAGTGCAGCAGGCCGCAGAGAAAGCATCGCCCGTGATGGTAAAGCTCATCACAAAAATGCTTGGCAAAATTTAGAACTTATAGAATAAACAAGTTTGCAAATCGTTAATTCACAACGTAGAACGTATGTCAGAAATTTCAGATTTAGGCGAATTTGGTCTTATTGACCGGATCACTAAAGATTTTCCGCTGAAAAATGAATCCTCAATTTATGGAGTAGGTGATGATGCCGCTATTCTTAATTTTAAAGATAACGACGTCCTTGTCACAACCGATTTGCTCCTTGAAGGCATTCATTTCGATCTTAGATATGTACCTCTTAAGCATCTTGGCTACAAGTCTGCTATAGTGAATTTCAGTGATATTTATGCTATGGGCGGAACGCCACGGCAAATCACTGTTTCCCTTGGCGTGTCAAGCAGATTCTCAGTCGAGCATATCGACTCCCTTTATGAAGGCATTAAGATGGCGTGTGATTTATATGGAGTAGATCTGGTAGGTGGCGATACTTCCGCTTCAGTGACTGGACTTGTGATTAGCATTACTTGTATAGGTGATTGCGAGAAAGGGAAAGCGATTAAACGTGATGGTGCTAAGCCAACCGACCTTATATGTGTCTCCGGTGATCTTGGCGCTGCTTTTATGGGGCTGCAGCTTCTTGAACGTGAAAACCGCGTAAGCGCGAATGCCGGAAAGGATTTCCAACCTGACTTTTCAGGAAAAGAATATATCCTTGAGCGGCAGTTGAAACCCGAAGCTCGTAAGGATATAATTGAGGCGCTTCGGAAGGAAGGTATCAATCCTACTTCTATGATGGATGTGAGTGATGGGCTTTCTTCAGAACTTCTGCATATCTGCAAGAACTCTCACACCGGATGCCGTGTCTACGAAGATAAAATACCTATTGATTATCAGACTGCACTTATGGCGGAAGAGTTGAATATGAATCTTGTGACAGCAGCTATGAATGGAGGAGAAGATTACGAACTCCTTTTCACTGTTCCTCTCACAGAACATGACCGTATCGAAAATATAAAAGGAGTCAGGATGATCGGATATATCACTGCTCCCGAATTAGGTTGCGCCATGATTACTCGTGACGGTCAGGAGTTTCCGCTCAAAGCTCAAGGATGGAACGCTTTCAACCACGATTAAATTCTATAAATCACTTTATAAATTGCATTAAAGGGACGCACGAGCCGTGGGTCCCTTTAAAAATTGCGTATTCTTAACTCCTTAAAACGTCATTTTGTATTATTTAACAGTATTTTTTCACATTTTCAAATCTAAAATGTTAAATTTGCATCCGATTTTAAGTCAACACTTTTAAATCTTATTCTCTATATTATTAATATTATTAGAATATACAACTGAATCCCCTATGGAACAGACAGTTAATATCCGTGAACTTAATGATCGCATCGCTGCTCACAGCAATTTCCTTAGCATGATTAGAAATGGTATGGATCAGCGCATTGTCGGTCAGAAACACCTGGTTGATTCTCTCCTTATCGCCTTGCTTTGCAATGGACATATTCTTCTTGAAGGTGTGCCCGGCTTGGCTAAGACTCTCGCTATTAAGACACTTGCCAATATCGTGGATGCTAAATACTCCCGTATTCAGTTTACTCCGGACCTTCTTCCGGCCGACGTCCTCGGTACTCTGATTTATAGTGTGAAAAAGGAACAGTTTGAAGTTAAGAAAGGTCCTATTTTTGCAAACTTTGTCCTTGCGGATGAAATTAACCGTGCTCCGGCTAAAGTGCAGAGTGCTCTTCTTGAGGCCATGCAGGAGCGTCAGGTCACAATTGGCGAGCACACGTTCCCTCTCGATCGACCATTCCTCGTGATGGCAACTCAGAACCCGATTGAGCAGGAGGGCACATATCCTCTTCCTGAAGCTCAGACTGACCGTTTCCTCCTGAAGGTTGTTATCGGTTATCCGAATAAACATGAAGAAAAGCTCATCATCCGTCAGAATATCCGCGGTACTCTTGATGAAGTCAGGCCACTCGTGTCAACTCATGATGTCCTTGAAATTCAAAAGCTCGTGCGTGAAATATATATCGATGAAAAAATCGAGAATTATATAGTGGATATTGTCTTTGCTACGAGAAATCCTGAGTCTGCCGGTCTGAAGGATCTTGATGGCATCATCGCTTATGGCGCTTCTCCACGTGCGTCCATTTCACTCGCTCTGGCTTCACGTGCCTATGCTTTCTTGCAAGGCAGGGGATATGTGATTCCGGAAGATGTTCGCGCTGTTTGCCACGATGTGATGCGCCATCGTATAGGCTTGACCTATGAGGCTGAGGCCAACAATATTTCTGCTGATGAAATCATTTCGAGCATTCTCGACAAAGTCCAGGTGCCTTGATTATTCTGAATGTATCCGATAATGATATTTTAATTCGTAAGTAGCTCTTGAAATTTTTTGATATGATAAATGTGAGATAATCTTGAGGCAGTTTTGCTGCGGATTGAAGAAGCTTAGCGCGCTAAGCGATTGAGCGACAATGCAGGGATGGTTGAGATGTGCCGCATTTATCATATCCGTATAGTTCAGTTACTTGGTTTATATTTATCATTTAATTTTGTGAGATACTTAATTAATACTTTATCATCTTAATTGAATAAGTGGATTCTAAGGAACTTCTCAAAAAGGTCAGAAAGATTGAAATAAAGTCTCGTGGCCTTTCCAATAATATTTTTGCCGGTGAATATCACACGGCTTTTAAAGGTAGAGGCATGATGTTTTCCGAAGTGCGGGAATATCAGCCGGGAGATGATGTGCGCGACATAGATTGGAATGTTACAGCGCGTCACAATAAACCTTATGTAAAGGTTTTCGAGGAGGAACGAGAACTCACTGTCATGCTTCTGATTGATGTCAGCGGTAGTCGCGATTTCGGGGCTGTCGGGCAAGTAAAACGTGAATTTATTGCTGAAATAGCTGCTACGCTTGCTTTTTCTTCTATCCAAAACAATGATAAGGTCGGCGTAATTTTCTTTAGTGATAAGGTGGAGAAATTCATCCCTCCTCAGAAAGGCCGCAAACACATATTGTTCATTATACGTGAGATTATTGATTTCAAACCTGAGCATCGAGCTACTGACATTAACGCCCCTTTGGTTTTCATGACAAATGCTCTTAAAAAGCGTTGTTCCGCTTTCTTGCTCAGCGATTTTATCGATTCCCACGATTATTTCAAGTCATTATCGATCGCCAACCACAAGCATGATGTTGCTGCAATCCAAGTCTACGACAAGCGCGATGCTAAAATGCCTGATGTCGGTCTTGTTCGTTTAAAAGATCTTGAATCAGGCCGTGATCTATGGCTTGACACTTCCTCCAAGTCTGTGCGCAAAGCATATGATAAAGCTTGGTATGAGAGACAACAGAATTTTTCCTCCACTACCGCTCGTTGCGGAGTTGATTCCGTGTCTGTCGCTACCGATGAAGACTATGTGAAAGCTCTAATTGCACTCTTCCGCCGTCGCGGTTAAATAATTTGTCTTTTATGTTTAAGTCTATTCATAAATATTTGACTGTCGCTTTTGTCGTTTTGTCGTGCTTCCTGTCTGCACGGGCTGCTGTGAATGTGACTGCCTCTCTTGACTCTGCTACTATTCTGATGGGGCGTATTGATACGCTTAGACTGATTGTAGAGAGGGATGCTGACCGTCAGGGGATTTTTCCCCTCTTCAATAAGATTCAGTCCGGTGGATTCGTAACTATTTTAGGCGATACTGTTGAACTCGGATCTCCTCGAATGGATACTATCAAAAATGATGGTTCGCGAATCACGGAGCGTTTCGTGGTTCCGGTGCAGGTGTTTGATTCTGGTTTCTACAGACTCCCTCCTTTTGTATATATTACGGCTTCTGATTCGGCTGACTCAAATGAGGTGGAACTCACTGTTGTCCCGGTTAAAGTAGGGGAGAACGATCCCATTTCTGATTTTCGCGATGTGGCTGAACCGTCTGACAAGTCTTTTTGGGACTGGATGCCCGATTGGCTTTTCGATCTTTGGTGGTTATGGTTGCTTATGATTGCGATTGTGGTGGCAGCTATCTTCATATCACGTAGATACAGAAAGACCGGTAAAATAATTTCTTTGCCTGAAAAACCAAGTCCTAAACCCTGGACCGTAGCTCTTGAGCGTCTTGAAGTGCTCAAGTCTAAAAACCTTTGGGAAAATGGTATGGAAAAAGAATATTTTACCCAACTTACTGATATCCTTCGCGATTATCTCGCTCAAAGATTCGGTATCAACGCTATGGAGATGACATCACGCCAGATCATGCAGACTCTTGCAGATCAGTCAGATGTCAAGGAAAAGCGCGGGTATGTGCGTAAGATTCTTGATGTTGCCGATTTCGTGAAGTTTGCCAAGGTTCGACCTCTTCCGGCCGACAATGTGGAAGCATATGATAATGCTGTCAATTTTGTGAATGAGACTATCCCTTCTGATCCTAAGATTGATAGCGAGATGTCTGAAACTCAGACTTCTGATAAGAAAGGAGGTGAAAGATGAAGTTCCTTCATCCCGGTTTGCTTTGGCTGCTTCTCATTATCATTCCGCTTGTTGTTTGGTATATTCTGAAGCATAAGAATGATAATCCTTCTCTCGGCATATCTTCACTTCAGCCTTTCCTGAAGTTTGGTAATTCTTGGAAGGTCTGGATAATTCATCTTTGTTTTGCACTCCGCATGATATGTATTGCCGCTGTCATAGTGGCTCTCGCTCGTCCGCAGACTCATGATAGCCTTAAAAACTCGCGTGTGCTCGGAACGGATATTATTCTTGCCTTGGACATTTCCGGATCTATGTCAGCTACCGACTTTAAGCCTAATCGCTTTGTGGCTGCTAAAGATGTGGCTACATCTTTTGTCAATTCAAGAAGCAATGATAACATGGGACTTGTTGTGTTTGCCGGTGAATCACTTTCTTTGATGCCGCTTACCAATGACCGTGCTGCTCTTGTCAACGCAATTGCTAACATTGATATGGGTGATCTTAACGATGGTACGGCCATCGGCGACGGCCTTACAAGTGCAATCAATCGTATTTCTCAAGGTAAGGCTAAGTCTAAGAGTATAATCTTGCTTACTGACGGAAGTAATAATGCAGGTGATGTTCCGCCTGTGACTGCCGCTCAGATAGCGAAGCAGAAGGGGATTAAACTTTATACTATAGGTGTCGGCACAAATGGAAAGATGCAAATCGCTGATCCGTATGGTTTCTCCACTACTACTCTTGAGACAAAGATTGATGAACCTCTTCTTAAGAATATGGCTAAACTCACCGGCGGCAAGTATTTCCGTGCTAAAGATGAGCGTGTTCTTAAGCAAGTGTTTGACGAAATAGATTCTCTTGAAAAGTCAAGTATTGATGTTAATTCCGTAACACTTACTGAAGAACAGTTCATGCCTTGGCTGTGGGTGGCTTTTGCTTCTCTCGCTTTAGCGCTTTTCCTTCGTTACACTATTATTAGAAGAATACCGTAATGTTTACGTTCGCATATCCAGCTCTTCTCTTCCTGTTATTGGCTGTGCCATTCGTAGTGGTGCTGTATTTTCTTGCCCGCTACGCCCGTAAGAAGAAACTTGCTAAATTCGGCAACCTTGATTCAATTAAGGATCTTATGCCGGAAGTTTCAAAATATAAACCACCTTTGAAAATTGCTCTTGAAGCATCTGCATTGGCATTATTGGCTATAGCTCTTTGCCGCCCCTGGGGTGGTGTTCATTCCACTAAGTCTCAGAAAGAAGGTATAGAGGTGGTCATTGCTGTCGATGTTTCTAATTCTATGCTTGCATCCTCCACTTCCGATAATGCAGGTACTTCAAGAATGAGGGCTGCTAAGCTGGTGCTTGAAAAGTTAATAAACCGTCTTGATAATGACCGCGTCGGCCTAATCGTGTATGCTCAAGATGCTTATACTCTTATCCCGGTGACGAGTGATTATGTGTCGGCTAAGATCTTCTTGAATTCTATTGATCCGACTCAATATGATAATCAAGGAACAAATATCGGTGCGGCTATCGACCGGGCTATTAAGTCATTTAGTGCTGATAATAATATAGGAAAGTCAATTGTCCTCATCACAGATGCTGAAGAACTTGATGATGAAGCCGGTGCTGTTGACGCAGCTAAGCAAGCCAAGAAAAATCACATACAGCTGAATGTGGTTGGCGTAGGTTCTCCTTCTCCGGTGCGTATTCCCACCAAGGCAGGTCCAATGATCAATCCTGAGACGGGCATGCCGGTAGAGACCGCATTAGATGAAAATCTTGCTGCCCGTATCGCTGGAGCAGGGGATGGAATTTATGTCAATGCGTCTAATCCCGATGCCCTTAACGAACTTGAAAAGCAGATGGATACCGTAAAGAAATCAGCTCTTGAAACAAATGCATATGCTGTCCATGATGAGCTGTTCTCAATTTTTGGGTGGATGGCTTTGATCCTACTGTTGATAGATGTGTTCATTTTGGATCGTAAGATCAGATGGCTCGATAAGATCACTTTTTTCAAGAAAGAAACAGCTGTCATCGTCCTGCTCGCTGTCTCTGCTGCTTGTGCTTTAGATGCTTCTGCTACGACTAATCGCAAGGAGCGTCGGCTCGTGACTCAGGGAAATGAACTTTTCAATAGTGGTAATTTTTTGGAAGCGGCTGATAAGTATCAACAGGCTTTGAAACTTGAACCTGATTCTAAGGAGGCTTTGTATAATCTCGGTCTCACATACATCAGAAGAGCTAATTCAGCTCAATCCGATTCCCTCCGACAGCAACTGGTCAAGGCGGGTGCTGATGCGATGCAGACTGTGGCTCAGTCTTTTAAAGAAAAACCTTTATTGGCTGCTGATGCTTTATATAATCTTGGTAATATTGCCTTCAATTCTGAAGACTTTGCAGGTGCTGTCCAAATGTATAAGCAGTCTCTTCGAATCCGGCCTGATGATGAAAAGACTCGTCGTAATCTTCGTATTGCCCAGAAAAAGCTAAAAAATCAAGATCAAAATCAAGATCAAAACCAAGATCAAAACCAAGATCAGAATAAGGATCAAGACAAAGATCAGGACAAGAACAAGGACCAGGATAAACAGGAGCAGAATCAGAATCAAGATCAGCAGCAGAATAATCAACAGCCTGAAATCAATCCACAAGCAGCTGAGCAAATCTTGAATGCAATGGAAAATAAGGAAAATCAAACGCGTGCTCGTGTCAATAAATCCAACAACGGACAGGAAGCTGTCGGTCGTGGCAAAAATTCAAAGCGTTGGTGATTCTTTGATGAATGGCATTACATATATTGCTCTGTGACTAATGGTTGAGACTTGAATCTCAATTCTAAATTAGAAATTATTTAGATTATGACCCAAATTAGAAGATACATATTTCTCCTGTTGCTTTCGCTTGTTACCTTTACTTCGATAGCTGCGGAAAAATTTCAGGTATCTGTCGCCACGCAGACAGGGGGCGATGATATTGAGGTAGGTGAACAGTTTTATGTTTATCTGAAGCTTGACAATATTGATGCCGAGCTGTCGGCTCCGGAGGTTCCGGGTGCCTTGGTGAAGTATTTCACGCTGAGTAGCCAGTCGTCTTCCTTTGTTGCAGTACAAGGGAAAATGACTCGTTCGTCATCGCTTATTTACGTGGCGACTTGCTCCGCCTCTAAAGAAGGTACATTTTCCTTTGGTCCTCTTACGGTTGGTGGTGTGAAGAGCAATAAGGTGTCTTATAAGATTGTCAAGGCTGGTTCAGGTTCTCTCTCTAAGCAGAAGCAACGTCAGCAACAGCAGACCTCTCGACAGGGCGCTTATTCACAAGATCAGGATGATCGTAACGAAGGCCCGAAATTTATTGGTAAAGGAAATGAGAAATTGTTTTTAAAGGCATCTGTTTCAAAATCTACAGCCTATGAACAGGAGGCTCTTGTATATACTGTGAAACTTTATTCCTCTTATGCTCCGATTAAGTTTATCGGAGCTACCGAAGCTCCCAAGTTTGATGGCTTTGTCGTTGAGGAGTCTGATGAGACGTCTAAGTCTCTCCACTACGAGACTTATAACGGTCAGGAATATGCAACAGCCATTATTGCAAGATATATCATTTTCCCGCAGATGACAGGTAAGCTGACTATAAAAGGAAATACCTATACTGTCAGCACTGATGAGCAGGAATATTATGATGACCCATATTTCCGGATGCTTACCGTGCGTCGTCCTATTCAGCTCAATGTCACTCCGAATGATCTCGTGATAAATGTGAAATCTCTTCCAACTCCTCAACCTTCCGATTTTTCAGGTGGTGTAGGACAGTTTTCAATCTCGTCTTCACTCTCGTCTGCATCCTTAAAAACCAATCAGCCGGCATCTATTGTCTATGAAGTCAAGGGAAGTGGCAATTTGAAATATGTGAAGCTTCCGGATCTTAATAACATCTTCCCTAAGCAGCTTGAGGTGTTTTCTCCTACTGCCGATGTTAACGCCGCTGCCAAGGGAATGTCTGTAAGCGGTAGCGTGAAGTTCGATTATTCGTTCACTCCTCTTGAAATGGGACAATATCAGATTCCTGAGCTCGCTTTGGTTTATTTTGATCCCTCTACCGGTAAATATGAACGTTCAGTTGCAAAAGGATACACTATTGAGGTTGACAAAGGTGCTCTCTCCGAGAAATCTCAAACAAAGAATCGTCTTAAGTTTGATGATGCCCTTATGCCGGTTGGCAAGCTGAAACAGACACATTCCGTGCATATTTATTCATTTGGATATTGGCTCTGGTTCATTCTCCCTGCGTTGGCATTGGCTGTCATCATTTATGTGTATAGACGTCATCTCAAAAGCGCTGCTGATATCGTTGGCACTCGTATGCGTAAGGCTGGGAAGGTCGCTTCGCGTCGCCTGAAGAAAGCAGCCGCTTGTATGAAGTCTGGAGATCGCGAACGATTCTACGATGAGATGCTGATAGCACTCTGGGGCTATGTTAGTGCCAAATTAAATATTCCTACTTCTGAATTGAATCGTCAGAATGTTGCCCAAAGGCTTTTAGAGGCCGGAGCGGCAGAGCAGACTGTACAGGATTTGGTTAGTGTTCTTGATGACTGTGAATTTGCAAAATATGCTCCCGGTTCCGGTCAAGATGAACTGATGATTGTCTACGATCGCGGAACTCAAGTAATCAACGCACTTGAAGACTCAAAACTCAGTCCCAGATAAAATTTTAGTCAGTAGATTTCCATCCCTCAGAAATCCCTGATGAGTGTACTCAAAAAGTCCGGTCGATTAAGTGCTGAGGGAAAATGACGGAACTTCCAATTAATAACATTATACAATATGTCGTTAAAATTCATCATATCAGTTGCCTTCAGCATAATTTTGAGTTTTCATGCTTACGCTGCTCCAAATATAGAGTTAGCTTCTAAACTATACGAATCAGGCGACTACCGTCAAGCCGCAGAAGCATTTCTGTCAATTGCTAAAGTTGATGGAGAATCTCCCGAACTTCTTTTTAATCTCGCCAACTCTTATGCTCAGGCTGGAGACTACGGCAATGCTATGTTATATTATTCCCGTGCTTATCGTCTTGATCCATCCAACAAGGAAATAAAAAATAATCTCAATTATTTCGCTTCTAAAGTGGAAGATTCCAACCGCGCGGAACTTCGTGGCAAAAAAATAAGTGTCCTTCCTGATCATGAAACCTTCTTCAAGGTCGCTCACCGTGCTATTGCTGAAGAGGTGAAATCCGACACATGGTCAACACTTGCTGTAGTTTGCTTCATTTTGTTTTTGGTGTGTGTGTCTGTTTATCTGTTTTGCAGCAATATTTTGCTTAGGAAGACAGGATTCTTCGGAGGTTTTGTCCTTTTTATCATCTCAATCAGTTTTATTGTTTTCTCGTTCATGAGCGCAAGGTATTTTGAATCGAGCAATCAAGCTGTATTGATGGCTTATAAGACTCCATTGCTAATTGAACCTTCGTCCGATTCAAAACCGGCTTCCAATCAACTTTGTCAAGGCACTCGATTTGACATTATTGCGGAGGAAACAGATGTTGAAGGTCATCCTACATGGTATAAAGTACGTCTTAACTCCGACATAGAGGGTTGGATCCGGGTCACTGATGTCGCCATCATCTAATTCATATTCCCTCATAATATGTCATAAAATTCTCGTTCTTTATAATCCATTATAATCTAACTTCTTATTGTCAGATTCTTCATTTATATGTTATATAACACATTTTTTTGCAAGAAAAAAATTATGATTTTTCAAAAATTATGTGTAAATTTGAAACTCAAAAAGAATATTTTCAACCTCAAATACTAATAGTATGAGCAAAACCATCACATTCAACGAACTTCGCAGACTCAAAGACAGTCTGCCCGACGGAGCTACTCGTCGCATTGCCGACCAGCTTAACCTCACTGTACAGACCGTTCGCAACTATTTCGGCGGAGTTAACTATGAGTTCGGTAAGAACATCGGTATGCACATCGAGCCGGGTCCCGACGGAGGAATCGTGGTGCTTGACGACACTACTATCTACGATATGGCCGTCAAAATCCTCGAGGAGGAAAATGCTAAGAAAGCCTAAGCGCACGCTTAGAGAGTTTTGTAGTTTTTCCTTTACACCTCTTTCCTGTACTTGTGATAGGTAATTTGTGGATACAAGGGTGGTTTCATCCCGCATAGCGGCTTGATCCCACCCTTTGATATGTACTGAATATTGAGATGCACTCAAATATGCTAAGCCGCTAATGAAAATTAATGTATATATAAATGCGAGATATTTTTGAGTCAGTCCGGCCAAAATTAGCCGCAGTTATCATGTCAAGATCTTTTCAAGCTGCTTGAATTACATTATCGTTTAATTTCTGTGAGCTACTTAGCTACTTGGCTTATCATCTATTATTAAAAATCTAAATTAGTGTTCGTGAATTCTAAAGAAATAGAAACCAAATTAGGCTTCGACACAATAAGAGCTGAAATCGCTTCCCTATGCTCATCCCGTATGGGTAAAGACGCTGTCGAGGCCATGTCCTTTTCCTCTGATTATAAAACTATCCTTATTCTCCTCCGTCAAACTAATGAAATGCTCTCCCTCATCAAGTCCGGGTCTGATCTTCCGGGCTCCAATGTCTATGACGTGATCCCTTATCTAAATGAGATCAAAGCCTCAGGTTCTTTCATGGCCGCCGACCGTCTCAATGCGCTCGGCAAGATGCTGGCTTCTATTTCTGAAGTGAGAAACTTCTTTTCCCGTTCCGATGATGATGGTGTCACTCCGTTATATCCTGAACTGAAAAAAGAATTCGAAGGTCTCGTATCATTTCCGGCCATAGAACTTGAGATAGAGCGTTGCGTCAATAGATTTGGAGAAATTAAAGATAATGCATCCCCGGAATTATCGGAAATACGCCGAAGCATATCTTCTGCAAATGGCTCTATAGCAAGGGCAATGCGTCGTGTCCTTGATCGTGCAGCTGCTGAAGGTATAGTAGATAAGGATGTGGCCCCCTCCATGCGCGACGGACGCATGGTCCTCCCTGTGTCTGCTGCAATGAAGCGTCGTGTCAATGGCATTGTACATGATGAGTCTGCCACCGGCAAGACGGTCTTTATTGAACCGGCGGAAGTTGTAGAAGCCGGCAATCGGCTGCGTGAACTCCAGATGGAAGAACGTCGCGAGATCATACGCATCCTCATCTCAATTGCCGACATCATCCGTCCGGATATAGACATTATTGAAGCCGGTTGCCTCTCAATCGGATATCTTGATTTCATCAAGGCTAAAGCTCAGTTTGCCGCAAAGGTCAATGCATCTCTTCCTCATATTGAGAAAAGACCGGAAATCGACTGGTTCAACGCCTATCATCCGGTCCTGTTTATGACTCTGCAACAGCAGGGTAGGAGTGTGGTGCCTATGAATCTTCATCTTGATTCCAAGCATCGTTTCCTTATTATCTCCGGTCCTAATGCCGGTGGCAAGTCCGTGGCTCTCAAAACAGTGGGAATAGTCCAATATATGATGCAGTGTGGCGTCCTTCCTACCCTCTACGATAATTCTCACATGAGTATCTTCGATAATATCCTGGTTGATATAGGTGATGAGCAGTCGATGGAAAACGATCTTTCCACATACTCATCTCATCTCCGCAACATGAAGGAGTTCTTGCGTAATTCAGGTCCCACTTCTCTCGTCCTTGCTGATGAAATGGGTTCCGGCACAGAGCCTCAGATCGGAGGAGCCCTTGCGCAGGCAATACTATTCCGTCTTGGGGAGTCCGGTTGCTTCGGAATTGTCACTACCCATTATCAAAACCTCAAGACTTTTGCCGACGAAACCGATGGTTTCATTAATGGTGCAATGCTCTACGACCGACAGCACCTTCGGCCTACATTCCAACTATCGGTGGGCAATCCGGGAAGTTCTTTTGCTATTGAAATTGCCCGAAATATTGGTCTGCCGATTGAAGTAATTGATATGGCAAAAAATCTTGTCGGTTCTGACTACGTCAACTCTGACAAATATCTTCTTGACATTGCTCGCGACCGTAAATATTGGAGCAATAAGCGCCAAAGTATCAAAGAAAAAGAACAGCATCTCGATAAGCTACTTGAAAAATATGAGGACACTGCTTCCGACCTGAAGCAAAAACGAGCTGAAATTTTGAAAGATGCAAGAGAGGAAGCCAGGGAGATTTTAAAGACTGCTAATGCACGTCTCGAAAAGGCTATACGTGACATCAGGAATGTCGAGGCCGAAAAAGAACGTACAAAGCAAATCCGGCGCGAACTTGAAGACTATAAGGAAAGCCTTAAAGAACCGACTGAAGATAAATCAGTTCCTGAAGCCCTAAAACCTCTCAAACATAAGAGTAAGAAATCTCGCGAGGAATCAATTAACAAGAATAAGCCTGACGCTGCTAAACTTGAATTGGCAGCCGGCGATTGGGTAAAGATGGATGGTTCAGGATCTGCCGGCCAAATCATCAGTGTAAAAGGAAAGAAAGCTGAAGTGGCTTTTGGTCCTCTGCGTACTACAGTCGACATTTCCAGACTTTCCTCTGCCCCTAAACCGAAGCAGTCGGCAGCATCTCAATCCCTATCAGTTTCAAGCCAAACTTCTGAAGACAGTCGCCGCCGACAACTGAATTTCAAAAACGAGATTGATGTCCGTGGAATGAGAGCCGATGAAGCCATTCAGGCCGTAACCTACTTCTTGGACGATGCAGTCCAATTCTCCGCAGGAAAAGTCCGAATCCTGCACGGCACTGGTCACGGCATCCTAAAGACACTCATACGCGAGCAGCTACGTGTCAATCCCAACGTAACGTCATTCCATGACGAAGACATCCGCTTTGGAGGTGCCGGAATCACCATTGTCAACCTCTCATAAATTGACTTTTATAACCCGATGACAGTAGATGTGGAGATTTTATTAAGCAAATTTGTTTGAATAGATAGTCCATTTAGTTTGCTGTTTAATAAAACGAAACAAATTTTAACAAAAATTAAATTCTTTGATTTAAAAACGGTTAAGC
>CAMWJD010000018.1 GCA_947174515.1 uncultured Porphyromonadaceae bacterium | reverse complement strand
GCTTTCATTATGATATATTGGAATTATGATTATTTCTTCCAAGCGAACACCTGAACGTTGCTCTTACCGTAAGCTACATAGATGTAACCGTCAGGATTGAGGTTAACGTAGTTAGCAGAGTTACCACCGTTGTAGCGAGTGCGGGTTACGTATGAAAGGTCGCTCTTGTTGAGAACTACGAGACCTGCACCACCGTGAGCTACGTAAACATACTTACCGTCAACAGCGAGACCGTTAGCGCAGCAAGCAGCACGTTCTTTAGGAGTCAAGCCATCAGTAGCCTTATCCTGGTTAAGAATAACGAATTCAGCAGCCTTAGTGATAGTGTTGCCAGCGAGAGTGAGCTTCTGAACGCCACCCTGTCCAAGACATACATAGATGTCGCTGCCCTGGATTGCGATAACGTCCTTACCATCAACCGGTGAGAGAACAGCGTCTTCAACGACATAAGAAGCAATTTCATTCTCGTAGTTAACATCAGAAGCAGCGTAAACCTTGATAGAAGCAGTTGCTGTGTTAGCATCGTTGTTACGGTTGATAAGAGTCAACATAACTACATTCTGGCCATCAGTAGCGATGTGCTTACCGGAGATCTTGTTATCTTTATCAGTCATGCCTGCGCGATCGAAGTCGTAAGCAGCGAGCTGAGCAACAGCCTTAGGCTTAGCGCCTGCAGCGAAATCGCTTACGTTGAAAGTCTCGAAGCCCTTAACAGAAGCAACCTGATAGTAGTTGCCGTTGCGGATGATACAGTTGCCTGAACCGCCCTGTTCGTTGTAGAGCTGACGGATGTTGAGGACAGCCTCACCGGTCACGAACTTACCATCGTTACATTCAATCCAGCCGAGGATACCGCCCTTCTTGGGATGGTCACCTGCTACAAAGATCTTACCGTTGTCGAAGATAACATGATTGAAGTCAACAGCACCGTATATATCGTTGGAAGGAGAAGTTTCAAGCCAAGAGTTAAGAGTAACAGTACCGTTAGCAACAGTCAGATACTCGATACATCCGTGGAAGTTCGGACCCTGGGTATGCCAAGAAAGGTAAGCGTCCTGACCGTTAGTGTAGATGCAAGTAGCAGAGATTGGGTGAGTGTGATCGCCATCAGAAGGAGCTACAGAACCGATGTTCTCAAGTTCGGGAGTCGGATCGGGAGTCGGATCCTTAGGACCTTGAACCACCTTGGGAGCACACTTATCGCCGTCAACTACAGTGTAGTCAGCGATTTCACCGTTAACCTGAACGGATTCGTTCCATTCGAGAATAACTTCATCTTCGTCAGCGCCCTTTTCCTGGGTACCGGTCTGGACATCATACTTAACGGCCACATTGTAGAATGTACCCTGAAGTCTCTTATTGTTGACGTTGAGTTCTTTAGTCTCAACCATAGCGTATTCGCCTTCTTCAGCCATCACGAACACATTGCCTACGTCTTTGAGGCGAAGTTCTTTTGTAGCGTTGAGATAACCGCCGTCACGGAGAAGGATATTCAGAGGTGAGTTTCCTGCGAGTTCTACGACAGGAGCTGAAACATAACCTGCGCAAACGTTGGAATTGTCACCGGTGAGGTAGATGTTTTCTTCAGCTGTAACAGCGCAACCTGCATATACTTCACCACCGACGAGTGTCACATTCTTACCATGGATCTTGCCGTAAGTGTAAACGTTACCCTGGATAGTTATATCAGTGTCGCCATGATCAAGGTTTTCCTCTGCGATGAGGGTACCTTTGTGGTGGATGATCTTGTCACCCTGGTTTGAAGCCTTAAGAATGTCACCGCCACCGTAGAGATAAATAGTGGTTGCAGTAGGAATGTTAGTGCCTGCAGAGAGCTTACCGCCATTAAGGATGTGAACTTCTATGGGACGATTTTCATCACCGCCGAAACCATCGAAAGATACATTACCGTCGATGAAGTAACGAATAACGACACCATCAGGAAGCGGGGCTGCCTGCCAGTTAGCATCAACCACAGTAATATTAGTAGCGAGCTGATTAAATTTAACGTCACCCTTCACATAGAAATCAGGAGTGCCATTGTAACCTGTGTAATAGTAAAGGTTACTGTTTGCATCCAACGGGTTCATTGCAGCGAGCTGCTCTGCAGTAGGAGCAGCAGGCATTCCGGGGTGCTCGGGCACATCGAAAGCGGCAGCACGAGTACCGAGATGAGTGTTGTAGTAAGATTTTGCAAGACTGGGGTTAGAACCGGTCGTGACGTTTACGCTAAGGGTGCCGTCAAGATTATTTTCGTCACCGCCTGCGAATTCCTTGTCAGAACAAGCTGAAAGGTAAGTCACACCAGAGGCCGCTACAAACAGGAGAGCGGAATTGCGCACGAAACGCAATGATGTTTTGATGTTCCTCATAAGGTTATAAAATGTTATAATAGTTATTATCAATTTTTTACAAAAGCGTAGATTTAAAGTTATTTCTTTGAGATGTAATAAGATTGCAAGTCAAATACCATGAGGATTAAATCTTGCTGCAAAGATAATAAAAATTATTGATTCACACAAGAATTGTTAAATATTTTTTCAAAATAAATAAATAACGCCCTATTTTCTAAAAACCACGTCATACGTAGCTATTGTGTTATTCAGCGGGCTCTGCCGATGAAATATCAGCAGATGATTGAACCGGGATGTCTTGTGCATCGCGGAGAAGCGCATTGCTCTTTTTCTTTTTTTCTCCGAATGTAAAATAAGCGTCAAAGCTAAATCCCAACGGACCTGTGCCATAACCGGGGACGAACCATGGCGAAAGGCCTTTGCTGCTGTGCAAACCCAACCGATAACGGAGATTCCAACCTAACGAGAATGGTCCGACAATCTTAACTTTCAGGCCGGCCAGGACCTCTCCGAAGATACTGAAACACTTTTGGTTAAGCTCATCGGGAGCATAGATGGACTCCCCGGCATCATTGGTGGTTTTTATATCAGTCTTATCCCAATGGCAACCTGCCATTCCAAACCTCAATCCGAGATATACCATGTAAGCGGGATCCGACTTATAAAGGAAATTATAGTTTAAGCCGATCTTTGCATACATTCCGGGGTAAGCCTTGATTTTGTAGAGATTGTTTAATTCATCGGAATATCTGCCCCACCCCACTCCGGCTTCAAGCACAGGGAAAAACCAGTTGTGGAGCGAAGCCATAGCCAAAATATTATAGCTTGAATATTGCTGTCCGATAAGAGTCATGATGGCATCGGCGAAATTTACGCCCACAGAGATTCCATTAAATAAAGGATAGGGAGAAGAAGGACGGATTTTCGATACCGTGTCGAGTTCGACAAGATATAGCACCGGCTTATCAAGTTTTGCGCCATGCTTATCGTAATAGTGGAGGATAGGCTGCTGAGGAGCCTCATCATCGCTTTCCACCGGCGTGATAGTGCCTCGGTTTGACTGAGGGAACGCAAAGAAAGTCACCGTCATCGCAATGACAGTGATGATCAACCTCGGAATAATGATTATGGCACTACCAGTCCTCACCTATCAGATAATTGTTGCGTTCGGGAGAGTTTCGGGTGATGAGTTCACCAATGA
Source organism: uncultured Porphyromonadaceae bacterium (assembly GCA_947174515.1). Classification (GTDB taxonomy): domain Bacteria; phylum Bacteroidota; class Bacteroidia; order Bacteroidales; family Muribaculaceae; genus Lepagella. The sequence continues at coordinate 21,482 of CAMWJD010000018.1, read as the reverse complement.
ATCCTGTGAGAAAAAACTGCAGCCCCATTATCATAGCTGCGAGCGAGAGATAGAAATAAACGGATTTGGTGACATAGAAATAATACGAATCACTGCACATACTGATGATTTTCAGCGTAAGCACGGTCACCGTAGCGATAAAGCCGACCAAAAACATCAGGCTTCCCAACAAACCGAAAATATGCATCGGCTTGATACCGAATTTGGATTGAAACCATAGGGTGGCCAGATCAAGATAACCGTTTACGAATCGGTCGAGACCGAATTTCGTCGACCCATATTTTCTGGCCTGATGGTGCACTTCTTTCTCCCCAATCTTCTTGTAGCCGGCGTTTTTGGCAAGATAAGGGATGTAGCGGTGCATGTCGCCGTAAACTTCTATATGCTTCACCACTTCATTACGATAAGCCTTCAGTCCGCAGTTGAAGTCATGAAGATTCTTGATTCCGCTCACTTTTCGGGCGGTAGCATTGAATAGTTTTGTAGGGATTGTCTTGCTGAGCGGATCATATCTTTTCTTCTTCCATCCGGAGACGAGGTCGAAGCCATCCTTCATAATCATTCGATATAATTCCGGAATTTCATCAGGACTATCCTGCAGGTCGGCATCCATAGTGATCACGACATCCCCTTTGGCACGCCGAAAGCCTTCGTTAAGAGCAGGAGACTTTCCATAATTGCGAGAGAAGCTCACGCAATGCACATGATCATCGTCGCCGGCAAGCCGCTTGATTACAGAGAGCGAACCGTCGGTGGAACCATCATTGCAAAATATTATTTCATAAGAGAAGCCTTTTTGCTCCATCACCCGAGTAATCCAAGAGTGCAGTTCCGGAAGGGATTCGGCTTCATTGTATAGAGGAATTACTACTGATATGTCCACTTCTATTTTTAATTTAGAATTTAGAATTGATAATTGATAATTGAGAATTGAGAATTGAGAATTGAGAATTTAGAATTTTTTCTAATTTAGAATTTAGAAGTATGCTCATTTAGAATTATTGTTCACCCTTCAGGGGGGTGAGGAGGTTCAAGGGACAGGTCCAGTGAGCGGAGGAGGGATTTATCTTCTTCTATTGTATTGCCTATGGTGGTCAGCATATCGCCCATTATGGCACCGTCGATGCCCCCGGTGAAGATTCTCCGCATGTTGTCTTTGGAAAGGCGTCCCCTCCCACCGGCAAAACGAATAGTCTGCAGAGGGAGAATGAAGCGCCAGACAGCCGCGCACCTCACGATGTCTTCTTCAGGAATTAACGGGGTGTTTTCAAGCGGCGTGCCTTTAATCGGGTTGAGTATATTCATCGGCACGGATTCTACTTCCAGATCGCGAAGCATCAAAGCAAAATCCACTCTGTCTTCAGTAGTTTCCCCCATCCCGATTATCCCTCCGGAGCATATGGCCATGCCGAGCCGGCGGGCAGCTTCGATGGTGTTTCGCTTGTCTTCTTGCGAGTGAGTCGTGCAGAGCGATGGCCACATACGCGGGCTTGTCTCCATATTGCAGTGATATCTTTCCACACCCGCATCTTTCAATCTTGCGAGCTGTCGTTGGTCGAGCAGTCCCATCGAGGCGCATAGGCAAAGATCGGTTTCCTTTCTCAATTTTTCATAAATATGACAAAATGTGTCAAGATCGCGATCGCTGACTCTTCTTCCGCTCGTGACAAGGGAAAATCGACGTATTCCCATCCGCTCATTCATGCGGGCAGCTTGCATAGTCTTATCTTCTTCAAGAAAATTATATGTGACGCACCGGGTGTCGTGATGACGAGTCTGGGCGCACCATTTGCAATCTTCGCCACACATGCCGCTTCTGGCATTGACTATGGAACACGAATCAAAGTGATTGCCATGGAAAGTTTTTCGGATCCGGTCTGCGGCATCGCACAATGCGTCGATATGATCGGTATGCATAAGAGAGAGAGCCTCATCGCGGGAGACACCCTTACGCGAAGAGATAACTCTGTCGGCAATCAAATTGATTTGGGAAGGTTTCATTGAAGTTGTTTAGGACCCTTCGAGAGGGTAAGTGTATACTCAAGGCCACCGGAAGGGAGATTGCGTACCGTTATATCGCCGCCGTGGAATTTCGCGGCACTCTTCACTATGGCGAGACCGATACCGGTACCCCCCATTTTTCTTGATCTTCCGGACTCTATGCGATAGAAACGGTCAAACAGATGATCCAGATGTTCTTCGCCAATACCGATACCATCATCACCGATTATGATGCGGTAGCTATTTTCATCTTCTTCCTGAAGGAAGATCGATATGGTAGAGCCGCCTGAATAAAGGATAGCGTTATTAATCAAGTTATTGAAAATAGCCAACAGAAGAGGGCCATTACCAAGCATCATCATTGTCTCGGGGAGATTTACATCAAAGGCAATCCCCACGTTCTCCGCTTTTGCAAGAAGCGTATCTGTAGATTCATCGACAATGTCGCGAAGCGACAGGAGTTCACGTTGGATCGTGTCGGCTCCATCGTCAAGTCTGTTTAAAGTAAGAATATCCTGAATCAGTTTCAGCAGTCGGTCGGAATTAGCCTTACACCTTGATATCAGCATATCTCTTTGAGTATCACTAAGTCTATCTTTGTGCGCAAGAAGAGTCTCAAGTTCAAGAGAGATGGCCGACACAGGAGTTTTCAGCTCATGATTGATGTTGTTGGTAAGTTCTCTTTTAAGTCTGGCTTTCTCCTGCTCCTCATAGAGAGCGAGTTTTGCCTTTTCATCGCGCTCAGCGACGGTCCTTTGCCAACGCACGTAAATAAGGACTATATTGTGAGCGATATTTCCCAATTCATTTCTCGGGAACGCTTCGGTATCATAAATTTCCTCTCCCTTTTCAGCCTTGTCGGCAAACTCGGAAAGGCGCTTCAGGGCGCTTCCCATTCTTGAAGTGGAATAATATGCTATGGCAATAATAATGACGTAGATCAAGAAAGCATACCATAAGAAAGATCGGTCGATGCGCATGAACTCCGACAATCCCACATCGTGCCCCAGGGCTCCGGTCCTTGCTATAAGGTCACCTTCCCGCAAAGCCGCATAGTAGTAGAAATCATCATCGTCCTCCTCATCGTTGTTGTGCACCCAGAATCCCTTTTGGTCAGGCGACTCAATAGCCATTTTGATCTCCTGGAGTTCCAGAGGCGAATTATTAGCAATATCTATTCCGGTATTGTCATATATAAGATTACCAGAAGTGTCAAAAATAGCCAATTGCAGCATCTGGATCGGAAGATCGATAGTTCGCTCCCAAGTCTCCACATCGACAAGTCCACCTTCGTAATGGTCAAGAAGCTGATAATTAAGGACGGTCAGCTGCGCGTTGAGCATATCCTCGCGATAACGCTGCTCGCGCGAGAATTGAAAGGCAAGGAATGCAACTTCGCAAATCGTGAGAATTGCGACTATAAGGAGAAAAAGTTTGGTGCTGTAGCTGATCTTAAAGCGAAACACGATTCTAATGAAGAATTTAGAATGTAGAATTTAGAATTTAGAATTCTCTCTACTAATGTAGAATTTAGAATTCTCTCCACTAATGGGGAGAATTCATCAAAGCCCCCTTTAAGGAAAGGGAGCTATATTATACTTTAAATCCGTAGCCGTAACCTGATCGTGTCACAATCAACTTACCATATTTCCCGATTTTTGCACGAAGACGGGTCACGTTGACATCCACTACACGGTTAACTACAACGACTTCGTCAGACCAAACTTTCTGAAGGATATCTTCACGAGAGAATATCTTGCCGGGGTTGCTCATGAATAGCGAGAGAAGTTCAAACTCCTTTCTCGGCATTCTCACGGGGACTTCATCGATAGTGCATACAATCTGGTCAAGATCAATCACGAGACCTTCCTCACGAATGATGCGTTTCTGCTTTATCTCTTCCTTGGCAGCCACTGCCGGAGCAGCATTTGCGGAACCGCCGACACGGTCAGTGCGACGCAAAACAGATTTTATTCTCGCAAGGATATTGCGGATATTATAGGGCTTGGTGACGTAGTCGTCGGCTCCAAGATTAAGGCCGGCGATCATGTCATCGTCTGCATTCTTTGCCGTGCAGAAGATCACAGGAATGGAAGAAGTAGCCGGATTCCTTTTAAGAATTCTCGCCATTTCAAAACCCGACATTTTGCCCATCATCACGTCAAGGAGAATAAGGTCGTAAGACGGAAGGTCCATCTCAAGAGCCTCTTCCGCTGAATAGGCGGCATCAGCTTCATATCCTTCTATTTCAAGATTGAGTTTCAGACCTTCACAAAGATCCGGTTCATCATCAACTACTAATATTTTGTATATTTCCATAACTATTGAATAATGCAAAAACTTTTAAAGCACGATGCATAATCCAACTGTTGCATCATGCGATTTACGAGGGGATATGAATCCCACAGGAATTAATGTTGCAAATTTAATAAATATTTTTGATAAAACAAAATAATAATCGGGAATTGGATATAGAGATTTGGTATTCGGTAAATAAACCTTATGCAGTTGTCGGGCGTTATCATAATAAAATTCATTTACTTTAATTTATCTACTATGAAAAGTATCTATAAGGCTATGGCTATCGGAGCAATTGGAATCAGTGCGGCGGCTATGCCGGCACAGGGCGACGCTTGCACGCGTGTGATCTATGAAGGGAGTGACAGTCTCTATGTTATCGGTCGCTCACTCGACTGGAAAACCCCTATACCGACCAATCTCTACGTATATCCTGCCGGCTTGTATAAGCAAGGTGCATCCACACCTGCCGGCATCAACTGGACATCAAAATATGGAGCAGTATATGCCGTGGGTTATGACGGAGGCATCACAGAGGGCATGAATGAGAAAGGACTGTCGGTCAACGGTCTGTTCTGCAAGGGTACAATTTACGATAATGCCGAACGCGAAAAAAATCCTCCAATCTCACTTGCAATGTTAGTAGGCTGGATACTTGACAATTGCGCTACTACTCAGGAGGCACATGATCTTCTGACCTCCACCCCATTCAGTATCGAGGGAGCTACCTTTGACGGTGGTACAGTATCAACCCTTCACTGGGGCGTGACCGACGCGACCGGGAAAAGCATGATATTCGAATTTGACCATGGCAATCTGAATATCTATGATCCGGGCGACATCAGGGCTATGACAAACGATCCTCAATGGCCTGCCATGACAGCCATAATCAATTATTGGGAAAAGATCGGCGGTAAGAACATGCTTCCGGGCACCGTCACCAGTCCTGACAGATGCGTAAGGGCCAATTACTTCGCACATCACGTAGAAGCCACTTCAGATGCTCAGCTTGGAGCATCGATCACCCGGTCTATTTTGGTGAATTCCTGCGTTCCCTATACATATAACATTGTGGGAGAACCGAATCTGAGCTCTACTCAATGGAGAAGCTATTCCAATCTTCGCGACAAGCTCTATTACTTTGATATCGTGACAAATCCCGGCTATTACTACGTCGACCTCAAGAAGTGTGATCTCACGCCGAAAGGAAAGATCCTGAAACTCGACACATCAAACACCGCCGACCTTGTTGGAGATGTCACCAAGAAGTTTGTCAAGTCAGCGGGTTTCAAGCCAATGTATTAATAAGTAGCTAAGAAAATTTAAACGACATATGTTACTAAATAGAAAAGGCGTCCTTTCGGGGGGCGCCTGTTTTTATGATTTATATTTTAAGCATCATACGTCTTTATTGTTATTTTGAAGCGATAATGAGAGGCAGATGTTTGCGAGCAAGAATCGCCTCAGACTGTAGATAATGCCGTGGCAAATCTGAAATGAGTTAATGGCATATTGGAGAGCTATACGCTTTTCAGGCTCAACATCCGTCCTTCCATCGTGGATATGCTCGTAAAGCCGCTGTGCATTTGAATATGACTCAGCCAATATCACCTCCATATTCTTTCTTAACTCACGCATCGGCTCAACATCGGGCATTCCAATCAGATTAACCGCAGTCTTGCATATTACGCTAATATCAGCCACGAGAGCCTCCAATTGCTCGTTGTATAGCTCAGGGAAAGGTTCGCTATACTTACTTTTATATCTAATGCAGACAGATGCTAAACGATAAAGATATTCGTTGATTTTGAAACGTGTGTTATTTGCAAGATATATCCAGGAAAGAGCCTCGATATAATACACATCTTCAATAGTTTCCAGGCATTGATTTTGTGCTTCATTCTGGTCTTTGAGCTCAATTTTCATTTCCTTTGCATCCGTTATGCACTGCTCAAGGTCGGAGAATTTTTCGGCATAATAAGCCTTGCTTATATCTGACAGTATTTCTTCCACATATTCAATAAATTGCCGGTGATTTGTAAACATGTATTCAATAAAGACATTGAAAGCCTTACGCGAATCTTCCGTGTCCTTGATAGTCTGGCAAATCACTGCAGTCTGGTCGTTGATATATTTTCCACGTTTATGTTTCTGTTTCTTTGTGATAAGTATCTCATCTCCCATGAGTTCAAGGAAGATGAGAAGAGATATCGCCACTACGGCAATAATAGAAAGAAATATTACTAACCAGAATTCCATCGCAGGTATTGTTTAATTGTTTAATCGTTTAGTTTATTGGTATCGGAGAGGGTCAAGGAGAACAAAATACCCGGCCTGAACTCTTAAACTATAAACTTTTTGAAATCTCCTTTCAGGGATTTGTGATGCAAAGTAATAAAATAATTGTTACAATGTTGTTACATCACGATTGCAATAATATTAATTAACAGTTGGAAGTATTATTAATTTGGAATCTTTTCTAATTTAGAATTTAGAATTTAGAATTTAGAATTGTTACTAATTGAGAATTATCTCTAATTTAGGATGTAGAATTGAGGATATAGAATTCTAAATTCTAAATTCTAAATTCTAAATTTTAAATTGTTAATTTGGGAAGGAGGCTAAAAAAAGAGGACTTCCATGATGGAGGTCCTCTTAAATTATATGATTCTCAGGAATTAGAGAATAACTTTTTCAGTTTTGCTACCTGCTTTCTTGATGTAGATACCCTTGTCAGGATTAACCACCTTGCGGCCGGAGAGATCATAGTAAACGGCTTTCTTTTCAACATTTATCACGTCAACTGCGGTGTTCTTTGTGCCCTGACGGAATGTGATTGTATATGAAGCAGCCGGGATTGAAAGCTCCACTTTGCATGTGCGTGACAGATCCTCCGGATTCGGAGCGGCATCAAACTGCACTACTGAAATACCTGTAAAGTAGGGTTCTCCCGTAGTCGGATCAGTCTCAGTGTAATCCATAGTGGCAGAAACACTAAGCCAATCACATTCCTCTTCGCCATCATAAGTAACGTCAAAATCTTCTGATGAAGATGTGGAATCAATAAACAATGCATATTGCAGACCCTGATATGTCTCAGTTGTATTACCTTCATTAGGAAGAAGGACATCGTCAGGCTGAGATGTCATAGCCGGAACAAGCCACGGATAAGACACATCGGCAAGTACACCTGCCACCGAAGGGATACCAAACATATCATTAAACGAAATCAAGGCGTATCTTGTTCCTTCTTCATTATCTGCTAAAAAGCCCATGAAGCCAAGGTTTCCGTACCCCTCGTCGAACTCATCCAAAGAAAGCATAGACGTAACATATTCGCCATTTCCGAGATCTACATCAAAACCGGTGACAACAATAATGATATCGTCGTCAATTTCAAGGCTTATGTCGGTAGTGGCACCTGTAACGGGATTGGTCTCCTTAAAAGTAAATGCAACGGTAGAACCTAAACCTGCAGGAGTATCAGATGCAGGAATAAAGGAGTCTGACTCAGCGATCAAATCTCCCAACTCTGCACCTTCAGCGAGAACCCTTCCACCATTCTCATCCGGACCAAGATCATATATATCGTCATACTTTGCAGTCTTAAACACATATGCTTTCAAAGGGATATCATTAGGAACAGCACCGGAAGCGACGTAGAACCATTGCACACCGTTGAGCAGGTAAGGTCTTTCAGGCTTTTCAAAGCGAGTAGCCACTGCATTAAATCCTTGAGCGTTTGTACCGAAGGCCATTCCAGATCCATCAGCCATTCCCGGATATCCTTCCAGACCGTTGACAGCAGTAAGTCCCTGTGAATAGTAAGGATTAACTGAGTAGAAAGAATAGTAGTGAGAGCTTACAGGGAATGTGTAGCCATTCACCATCGGGGTCTCGACAGTGCTTATTTCAACCGGACCGACTTCATTTCCTCTAATATACATGCACGGATATTTACCCTGATCACCATATGATATTATGGGAGCCGCACAAAATTCACCCCAGAGATAAGACACAGTGACCTCTTGATCGTGAGATGTCAGATTTACATATTCTTCAGTTTCAGGATCCGCCAACACTGCGATATCCCATGTAGGCTCGCCTGTGACATTGGTCGACATATTTTTAAAGGTATATTCCTCCCAAGGACGCAAACAAATTGGAGTATAAGCAAACCAGTTTCCAACAGAAGGAACGAAACCGGTGCCCCAGAATTGACCTGCGGGACGTTTCCAATATACTTGCGGTTGCGGATCATCTGCACGAGTCCCCTTTTCAGGTGCTTTGCTCATAGAAGTTCTTGCAAAACTTCTCACATCCTTATTCAAATGCAGGATAGGAAGATTCTGATGCTTAAACTCAACAGCCTGATGATTGAGGGTCAACTGTTCTGCCTCAACCGGCTCGTGAGCAACAGCAAAAGCTGAAGCGGCAGCCAAAACACCGGACATTAGTAGAATTTGTCTTACCATAAGATTTTAATTTAGTTGATTATATTTTAGTCTTATTTTTCAAATGTCAAAGCACAGGAAGTGCTGACTTCCTGCGCTATTGTGTTACTGAACTCTAATGGTCATCTCGCCACCGTCAATATTGAAATTATAATATGCCGGTCCGCAATCACTTGGAGAAGAGTATTGGATAGTGGCTCCTTCTAAGAACGTGAAGAAATCCTGTAAAGCGGTGTACGCATTGAGCGCAAGTCCGGAGTTCACATCAGCAGGCTCGGACATCTCAATCTTCACGCCCCCGTCGCTCTCATTAAATTTCACAATGTAGCGGTCGGTCTCACTACTCTTGTTTCCGGTTTTCAAATAGAGACGCATCACATATGAGTCTATCGACCGGTCATAGTCAAACGACATATCATTGATCTTGGCTGATTTGTATTTGTAGAGCGTAGCCAGCTGACTTACGAAAGCATCAATTTTTTCCTTGACAGGTCCGGTAAATGATGTCATATCGATAGTCCAGGTCTTCATGTTGCTATACAAAACATCAACTAAAGAACCGGCTGAGATAATAGAGCTTTCATTATCAATTAAAGCCAGGCTCAGATTGCTGACAAATTTAAACTCAGTGATGGTCTTTTCCTGACCGGCAGCGTTCACAATATTCAAAGGCTTGATGAATCGGATACCTGAAGGTGTGATTATGAAACTTGAAGTGCGTGTTTGCTCCACAGCATCGCCATTTTCAGGATATATGCTCATTAAACCGGTGTGAGCATCTTTCACCACATAGCGCTCGCCATCCGCATCATTAAAATATATCGCCGGAATAGATTCTGAAAACAGATTTGAAGCCACTTCCTTGTAACTGTCCATGTAAGCCTGCATATCGGTAGCAGGATCAAGACGACGAAGATAGATATTCAACATTCTCTTCTTACCGAGGAGACGGACCGTATTATGGTCATCAGAGACTTCCATCACCTGAAACTCATAGTCACCTTCATGTCCATATCCTGTTTCGTCAATATCCTTATTAGTAGCATCATTTATCGGTGCATTCGGGCCAGTGATATTGGCAGGATCCGCAAAAATGTGAAATACGGTGTTATATGAATTGAACGAGAGCACCGGGCCATTATCAGCCACCATCTTCCAAAGAGAGGTCTCTTCTTTATACTGATCAGCAATCCACTTATGGTTTGAAGCAATTTTCACTGATCCGTTGGGGTCAAATTTCATGACAAAAAGATAACCGGGTTCTTCATCGTTGCTGAAATACTCCATGGTCCAGAGTCCGCCGTTTTCAGTCAAAATATCGGCATAATCTTTCTTATATTGCTCCAGGCGATCAGCTGCCGACTGGTCGAAAATACCCTCATTGTCGTTAGAGCAAGCTGTAAGAGCCAAGGCCGCAAGAGCTGCGAGATATATAGATTTTTTATTTTTCATCGTTTTCATCGTTTTCATCGAGGTGATTATTGGATAGATTCAACTTCCTGGCGCAAAGCAACGATATCAAAATCTTGCTGGCGGCGTTGAACTATGTCATGAAGAGCGTCAAAAGAAATCTTCCATTGATCAGTAAACCAGTTACGTACAATAGACTGTTTTTGCATGATCAATTCATAGCCGTTTACGTTGTCGGTATCCTCCACAGGATAGATCTCATGAGTCTCCTTCACTTTATTGAGGTAAGCCTCAGCTTCGGCAACAGAAGTGAAATACTCACCATTGATACCTACCAAACCCACTCTATAATCTTTCTCATATCTCTCCTGGGAATAGAAGAAATAATGCTTTGATTCCAAATCAGAAGGATCATCATAGTAATAATAACAGTAGTATCTGTCTTTCAAACTCTCTTCAGATTCTGTCTCATCCACATTAGGATCTTTAGTCCAGCCCAGCTTCGACATCCAGAGGATAAGCTCCATCTGCTGAGGAGTACGAGTGAGATAGTTGGCAATAGTCTCGGCAAAATCCTCACGAGCTTGTGAAGAAGCATAAGGAGTGATGAATCCGAGAGATGCTACATATCCGGGCTGCTTTGACTGCCATGAGCTATCGTCGTATCTACCGGTCGAAAGAAGATTAAAGTCGGTAGGATAAGACTTTGTCTGGTGCAGGATGTGACCAAACTCATGGTGCATCGTGCGGAAATAGAACTCATTGAGCATGTTTATATCGTCAAGGTCCATTTCATTGACCTTGAAAAGAGTCACTTTCAAACCACCTTCAGCAAGACCGAGGGTTTCCGTACCTGAATTCGGGTTATAAGCCGGAGAACCGATGAGGTGAAGAATACGCGGACCGTAGCTCTTGATAAAGGCCTCACCGATCAGCTCCTTGTATGAATCATACCAGAGATATTTTGTAAGCAAAGCCAGGTCGCGGGCATTATCATATGTAGCGGGGACAAGATTATAATTCATGTCCGCCTCCACGTCTTCCATCAGATATTTGAAATCCACATTGTAGACATCACGGAAATTCTGATTGAGCCACTTGTCAAACTTATAGGTGTATGAAGCGGGATCCGGTTCGTCGCTCACTTCAGGGAAAATCGATGGACCGAGTTTTTCATCGGAGCATGCAGCCAAAAGAGGGAGGAGCAATGCCGCAAATATATATTTTGTAACTTTCATAGCTTTCAATTTTCAGTTTTCAGTTTTCAGTTTTATTTGCCGACAAAAATGTAGGCGCTTGAAGGCTGGACTTTAGTGTCACCATCTGCGGGACGGGGATTCTGCTGCATTCCGGCAGCGACGATTTCAGGCGGAATCTGCACAGCCTTACGATCATCAAATATTCCGAGATGATCCTGACCATCCTTTCCGATCTTTCGGTCAAATTCCAATCCGAGACGTTTGATATCGAACCAACGCATACCTGTGTGTATCATTTCTATGCGGCGGAAGTGCTGAATACACTGAAGCATAGCTTTTTCATTGTCACCGGATATCGACCATTTAGACGGGCAGATATCATCAATGTTTATAGTCTTGGCAATGCCATAACCGGGATCGCTATCTACGTAGAATTTACGGATGTTATCTACAGTAAGATCTACGAAAAGAGATTCAAGACCCTCTGCACCCGGACATTTGCGACGGGCATTTTCCCAAACGATGACATCGGCCAACGCTCCGTTGATATCACCGAGGAAGAGCTTAGCCTCAGCACGGGTAAGAAGCACCTCCTCAGCCGTAAACTCAGAACGAGTCACGTGGCAATAACCGATGCCGGCGATCTTGTCGGTATATTCAAATTGCTCGGAGATATTTCCTGCAAAGAAGTTGCCATATTCACTCTTTCCATTTACACCGCATGAACCGTTGAAGCATGGGTGCATCACAAACGAGCCACCCTTTCCATTTGTCCAAGTGAATTCACTCCAAGATGGAGAAGAACCGTGAATTGTGGAATTCAAAGCGTCGCGGATCACACCATAGCGGCGACTGCCTGCAATGTGACGCAATGCCACTGAATATGTCGCGATAAGCATGAAATTGCGGGGTTTATCGCTACCTTGTGCAAATTTGCCAAAATCGGAGATGTAATAGAAATTAGCAAGATTCTGGAAAATAGTGTTCAAATAAGAGGTAGGATCCACATCAGCACCGCCAAAACAATTGTTGCAATGCTCAAGGCATTTGTCATATTCACGGGTGATAAGATAGAATCTTGCTGCATAAGCATCGGCCGCAGTCTTATTGAAGTGATATTTCGGCACTTCATAGAGACCATTGTCGATAAGCGGAAGAGCAGCTTCAAGGTCGGCACGTATATTATCATACGTTTCCTTCAGAGTGCCACGCTCATAAGACGGTTTTACGGTAGTCTCAGGCTTCTTGATATAAGGCACTCCTAAAAGAGTTGCATTTACATTATCTCCACGATAAGGATGGCAGAACACCTGTGCAAGTATAAAGTGACAGTAGCTTCTTATCATGAGCGCCTCTCCTTTGACAGCGCGCTCAGTTGTATTAAGTTCCTTTCCTTCGCTTTCCCACTTCTCTATCACCTGGAGCACGGCGTTAGCACCGGCAATTGCGTTATAATTACTTTCCCAGATAGAAGAAGGGCTGTCGTTGGAAGTATTGCTCACACACACATCCCAGCGGAACATCTCATCATCGCCACGGTCATATGAAGCAAGGTTGTAGCGAAGTCCGTCGGCGTCGGGCGCGTTATTGTCTTCCATATTGTCAGACATCAATTCGCAAGGCCATGCATAGTTGGTCTGCGGATAAGAAGAGACGAGCAACATACGAAGCTTTTCGGCGGAGTCGAGCTCCACGCGAGAGTCAGTCGGAGTGCCAAGGAAATCGCTTCCGCATGAAGAGAGACCAAGAGCGGCAGCCAGAGCGACAGTATATATGATTTTATTTGCTTTCATTATATTTATGTTTAATCGTTTAAAGATTTAATCGTTTAGTTTATATGAATAAAGCTATTAAACTTTAAACTTTTAGAATCCCACACGGACGGTAAACGTGAATTGCTTGGGGTTAGGAGAAGCAACACCACCGGTATTGAAGAACTCAGGATCCTGACCATGCAGTTTCTTGTCTGAGTAGATCAGGAAGGGGTTTGTCGCAGCAAACTTCAGAGAAGCGTTGCTGATGCGAAGAGCCTTGTTCCAATTATCGGGGAACTCATATTGGAGAGAAATTTCCTTCATGCGAATGAAATCACCCTTCGCAATGCGCTCTGTAGAATAGTTATATGCGTTATAAGCAATCGACAGATAATTGTCGTTATTATACTGGCGACATGAAGCGATGGCGGGAACAGTGGTGAATTTTTCATCACCGGAAGCCACCCATCGGTCCATAAAGTCCTTAGGCATAGCGGTAAGGTCGGAATAAGCAGCTGCGAACACCGGATCGAGACGGATCTTATTGCCAAACGCATAAGTCATGAATATGTTGAGACTCCAGTTCTTATAGTTGAAAGTATTTCCAAAACCACCGGTGAAAGGAGCATCAACCGGACCTTCATATACAAGGTGATCAAGTTTTTCCCACTCCTGCATATTGATATTGGAAGTAGTCACCTCTCCATCCTCATTTATGAACTGCGGAATACCATCTTCAGTAAGGCCTACAAAAGGAATAGAGAAGATAGAACGCACGGGATATCCCTGGACAGCGAATCCGACACCCTGAACGAGGTCGATCACACGAGAGCGTGAGGTGAGGTCAGTAATCTTATTTTTGGCATAAGAGAACGTGAAGTCAGTGGTCCAATTGAAGTTTGGAAGCTGGAGGTTGTGGGTCGTCAAAGTAAATTCGACACCGTGGGAAGCCATCGCAGCCACATTTGCATATTTCATGATCTCGCCACCGACACCCTGTGTATAGATACGTCCGATAAGGTCGTAGTTGTTACGGGTGTACCAGTCAAACACCAAGTTGATTCTGTTGCCGAGGAAACCGAGGTCAGCGCCGATATTGAACTCATGCTTCTTTTCATAAGTAAGTTCTCCATTGGCAAGCTGATCAAGGATCAGGGCCTGCTCATAAGCGAAGGTATCCTGCTTCCACGGACGAGAGGGATAATAGACAGCAGAAGCGTTTGACACTGCTGCGAGTCCTGAGTCGGCAGTCAATGAGTAAGAAAGGCGGAGACTTGCAGTAGAAAGCACGGGATTCACAAACCATGACTCTGCATCAGCGTTCCACATACCTGAAACGTTCCATGTCGGCAGCCAACGAGAATTTGAAGAGCGTCCGAGCTTATTGGAACCTTCATAACGCAGCGTACCGTTGATGATGTAGCGGTTATCGTACATAAAGCTTGCGGTTCCGAAATATGCCATATTACGGAAAGTTGTAGGAGTATAAGAATAATAGTTCATATTCTCCTCATTCTGCTGCTTGAAGAGCTTCCAATCAGTGAAAGGAATATTACCGTTCTTGTAGCAGATGCCCCATCCTTCATATGATTCGGTAAGACGGTCGATCTTTGAAGCTTCCATGCCGACCATGGCATTGAGGCGGTATTTACCGGCGAAGTCACGGTTGTAGGTTGCTGTTGCGCGGAAGTCCCACTGGTTCATAGCATACATCGTATGGCGAAGAATACCGCCGTTAGGGAGCACCGATATCGGCAATGAGTTCGGATCGTCCGGGTCAGTATACAGATAAGGGTTGGAAGCGCGGATAGTAGCGTTTTCCGGATTTACACCGGCGCGATAAGCCATTGCCTGGTTAGAATCATCCATGATATAATGGTTCTGACCGGAAGTGCTGCGGCGGAATGAGCCGAGAGCCATAAGCGTAAGGCCTGTAATCGGTTTCCATGTCAACTCGCCCTGGAACTTGACATCCATCACATTGAGGTCGATATAGTTATTGTCAAGTTCATTGAAGATATTGAAGTCAGCGTAGTTACGTGTTTGAACTGCATTCGGATCTGTAGTGCGGGCAGTATTCAAAGCGTAAGAATAAGGGTTGATATCAAACGAACGGTTCACAGCACCGGAAACTACATCAATTTCTTGAGATAGAGTGCCTGGAGCCTTCTGATGACGATAGCTGTCAGACGTAAGGAGCTTCACCTTAAGAGTTCTTGACAGATTGTAAGAAGCATTAGCATTGAAGGTGTAGCGAGATACATTCGAGGACTTATACCATCCTTCATCGCCCATATAGGAGAAAGAAGTATAGAACTGGCCCTTGTCGGTACCACCTGAGATGCTGACTGCATGATTCATCATCACATTGTTGTTGAAGAGAAGGTCGAACCAGTCGGTGTTGCGGAATTCCGCCTGACGCAGGTATTCATTTTTAGCAGACTCGGTGTTGGCGAGTCCGAATTTATCTGTTACAGGGTCATATGTATTGATGAGCTTATACATGGTGCCGTACACGCCGGAATTTGAAGAATTGGCAAGAGATGCGAAAGAAAGCCAACCTTTCTCTTCCATTTCCTTATATATACCCATCTGCTCCTGAGAGTTTGCAATATTGAAGTTACGATAGTTCGGTTTCAAACGGTAGGTGAACTCACCGGTATAGTTTATGCTGGTGTGCCCTGCACGACCCTGTTTTGTCGACACGACGATCACACCGGCCATGGCGCGAGCACCATAGATAGATGTAGCCGAACCGTCCTTAAGCACCTGAAAAGACTCGATATCATCGGCGTTAAGACCGGCGATCGCGGAAGCGATAAGAGTCTCGGCATTACCTGATGACAAGTCGTCGGCATTAAGCTCGACATTATCCTCAAGAATCACACCGTCAACCACCCAAAGAGGTTTGTTGGTGCCATAGATAGAAGTCGCACCACGCACACGGATCTTAGGAGCCGTACCGAAAGTACCCGACACGTTTTGCATCTGGACACCGGCCACACGACCATCAAGCGAGCGAGCCACGTCGGCCACACCTGACAACTTAGTCTTATCGGCATCAATCTTTGTGGCTGATCCGGTAAAGAGACGACGGTCGACTGTGCCCATACCGGTCACGACAACCTCGCTGAGCTGCTGCGCATCAGACTCCAGAACTATATTCAAATGTTCTGTCGAAGCCTTGACTTCAGCAGTTCTGCATCCTACGTAGGAAATTTGGATTATGGATTTAGCATTAGGTGCGGTGATCTTGAAATTACCATCAATGTCTGAAGAGACGGCAGAAGCCGGCTTTCCCTTGATCATCACCGTCGCGCCGATTGCCGGCTCATCGGGTTCATCCTTGAATGTGATGGTACCCGTGACCACGATGTCGGCATACATTCCTATAGCCGCAAATAGGCTTAGGGTGAGTAGGACTAATTTCTTTTTCATGTGTTCGTTCCGAAAATGTGGTACTAAATCCGGACTTTGGCACTGATCAAAAGCATCCGCAGCCCGAAATTTGTTATTGTTCAAATTAAAATTTCACGCTTATAAAAGGCGTATCCAAGACCCGCATGGAGGACTTCCATGACGTTTCGAAATGCAAAGATACTAAAAAAAGCTGGAATAACTATAAGACAACCCTATCTTTTTTAGTTAAAAACAACTAACAATATGTTAAAAAACATACATTAGAATAGCGTTTTGTCTAAAGAAATAACAGTTTGATATTTTAATATACCATTGTCGTATAAATATCGCGTTCAACGCCTACCAGACCCACAAAAGTCGGCATTGGCGATTGCAAAATGAAAGCAGCGATTTTTTACAAAAAAAACGCATGGAAAACCACGATATCTTACTGAATTTATTCCTGACGGGCGCTTAACGCACAATTACCTTATATGTTTTGCCACCGCAGGCCACCATATAAATTCCCGGAGTCAACCGGCCGTTGGCAAGGCGCTTTCCTGACAGATCATAAATTTCCGCTCCTTCGGGCGCATTGACACAACCTATGCCACCGGATACTTCCACCAAGTCGGCGTCTATCCCATCCACTGCATTACCGAGCAAGGGAAGATCAGACGGTTTAAACACCACGACATTTGAGGTAACGGTCGACGGCAAGCCGTTGATGACACATCTGACAAAAGCCTCGAATTCAAACTTCCAATACACCGACGAAAGTCCGGTGACCCAAACGGATGTGTCAAGCCCCACATCCTTGGCATTGAAATCGGCAATTGTCTTGCCATTGCTTTGCTGCCTTACCGTCACCAGATAATTGTCAACGCCCTCCACGGGATCCCATTCCAGCAGGAATGACCTTGATCCGTCGGGGGCAGCCTGCGGCACATCGTGAAGAACCGTAAAGACATCAGACGCGACAGCGACATTATAATCGAAACTGCCGGTAGACGAAGAGCCGTCATATCCGATACCGGTGATCACCGGCGACTTCCAATATTCGTAATCCTGCATCGGAGTAAGCTGCACATCCGCACCATCATAGATAGCCCCATCAGTAAAAATCGGGAATTGTCGGTTTTTAGCATATACAATCTTCACTCTCGACCCCTTGGATGAATTGACGGTATTGTCAAACCAATCCTTTCTGTTGAAATTGACTCTCCACACGAGCAGACCGGAAGCGGGGAAGCAAGCATCCCATCCGGAATTATCACGGGCTTCTATCACAAAATATTCGGTCTCCTTAGCCGATCCATCCGGAGTCTTGGGGATGCTGATTCTGACAGCTGTGGGAACATCCGTCTTGGAAAGAGCCTTCAGATCATAATGAGTGCCGTCTACAGCCTCAGTATATTCAAGCCAACGGCAAACCCATTGCTCATAGGCAGACAAAAGCGGAGGCACACATCCGTTAAAATTATAAGAACCGCCGTCCATCACATCCCAATCTCCCGGAGTATCGACATTGTAATCCCCGTTTTCATCGTATAGGTCGGGCAATCCAAGCACATGGCCGTATTCATGCACAAAGGTGCCGATGCCATTGACCCACGGTTCATAACCGGGTTGGCCCGGATTTTTCTGCGACTCCGGATTCCATCCTTTTATTTCATTAGCGCAAGCATACGGTCCGACCCTCTTACCATCCAAAACCAAGGTCGTCGATCCGTAATTGCTGCCGCAATATCGAAAATCGAACTGATGAGGCCAAATCGACTCCACATCCGAATCAGCCTTTCCATAGCCGGCATAATAGAAGAAAACTGTATCTACGATGCCGTCGTTGTCCAAGTCATAATTGGAAAAATCTATTTCGCCTTTATCGTGAAGCTGAGTAAGAGCCTCCCGAATAAACAGTTCCATCTTTCTAACGTCCACTCCCGAAAAATAGTCAGAATTCTTACTTACTTTTACCGGGCCATATACATCAAATTGAGGTTCATAAAGGCCATTGGAAGCGGCAATGTAATAATCAAGCGCCGACCCGGATGCGCCATAATCAGAAAATCCCCTTTCGTTGAGCTGGCGAGTGTAATAATCCTTCGGATCTTTGACCGTGAACTCCACGTCTTGAAATTCCACAAGCACCACGAGTGAACGCACCCCTTTTCCAACAGTAGGATATTCAGAACGTCCATCATTGTTAAGTCCGGCCATCCTACGCTTAGAAATCATATCCTCCGGAGCCGGGAATGTAGCCGTTAGCATGTGCTCCGCCTTCAGCAATTCAACATTTTCTTTCGTCATCGGCAACTTAACGCCATTCCGAATGGCATCTACAATGAAACCACGCGAATCCTTTTCCATAATGCGCGTGCGCTCAACATCTGTCAAGAAATGGAAGTGCTCATTGCCATGCACTCGGTAAGTCACCGTCGAACCGTCAGGATTAATAGCAGTGCGAGGACGAGGATCTGCAGTCACGGCAACCAAAAGGCCGGGTATCATCAACGCCAAAGAGGCAAGTATCTGTTTCATTTTCATAGCAGGTTAGTTGGTCTTAAAATAAAGGCCTCCTGAAAATGGGAGGCCAAACAAAAGGATGTTGCCTTACCAAGATTCGAACTTGGACAAACAGAACCAAAATCTGGTGTGCTACCATTACACCATAAGGCAATCATAAAGCTTCAGGCACATCTGCCTAAAAGCGATTGCAAAATTAGTCAAAAAATATTATCCGTGCAAATATTTTTAGATTTTTTATAAAAAAAATCATTGCACAAGGACTTTTTGAGAGCGTCCCGCATACACCACGAGGTAGACCCCGGCAGGAAGCGACTCCTTCCGGCACTTTCTTCCCGCAATGTCGAACACAAGAGCATCTTCAGGGGCATTTACGCATCCTACGCCACCACTGATCTCAACATCTGCACCCCAAACAGCATCAACAGCACCTTCCGTGCCCTGCTTGAGTTCAGATGGCTTAAACGTGATCACATTGGATGATGAAGAAGCAGGCATACCTCCTGCCACGCATGTGACAAAGGCTTCCATCTCAAGTTTCCAATAAGTATTGGAGATACCTGACACCAACATAGAAGTCACATTTCCCACATCCTTACCGTCGAAATCGGAAACTATACGTTTTGAAGCGGCGGTCCTGACAGTCAGTTGATAACTGTCTACACCGGGCACAGGATCCCATACAAGTTCAAATGCATTAGATCCATCAGGAGCGGCAAACGGATTTTCATGAAGCACCGTCACCATATCGGAAACCGATGTATTATTATAGTCAAAGCCACCAACTTTAGAATCAGCATTATACCTTATACCGGAAATGGTCGGCGATTCCCAAAGGGGATAATCTTTGCTTGGAGTCAACGCCACATTACCGCCAGGGTATATGGCACCGGAGGAGAAAACAGGATTATTCTTGCCGTTGGCATAAATGATCTCAACGTTGGAGCCATTTCGGGTATTGACTGTATTATTCATCCAATTATTCTTATTATAATTGATCCGCCACACCATCAAACCTGATTTCGGGAAACACGAATCCCACGACGAGTTATCGCGTGCTTCAATAATGAAATATTCGGGCTGAAAATCAGTGGAAGAAACAGAGGCGGGAATACGGATACGCGCAGCCACCGGATTTTCAGAATTTCCAAGCGCAGGCAACTCATAGCAGTTTCCATCTTCAACATCCACAAACTCAAGCCAACGGCACACCCACTGCTCATATGCAGAGAAAAGAGGGGGCCGGCATCCATTGAAATTGTAAGAACCGACATCCATCACATCCCATTTACCCGGAGTGACCACATTTGCAGCACTGCCATCCACATCATAAAGGTCAGGAAGACCAAGAACATGTCCATATTCGTGTACGAAAGTACCGATACCGTCTACCCACGGTTCAGACCCGTCTTTCCAGGGATCTTTCTTCGTTTCGGGGTTATAGCCGGCGAGTTCATTGCCACAGGCATAAGGGCCGATGGCCTTACCATCAAAGTTAAGGAACGGAACATCGAAATAGTTTACAAAATTCCTGTAATTAGACTGATGAGGCCATATTGTCTCGGTGTCGGAATCAGCCGCGCCGTATCCGGCATAGAAGAAAAAAACGGTGTCGACAGTTCCATCATTGTCCAGATCATAGTTGGAAAAGTCTATTTCACCGGCCTCATGAAGTTGAGTGAGCGACTCGCTGATGAGAGTAGCCATGGCGCCGGAGCTGTTATCTTTGAAATATTTGGCATTTTTGCTTACCTTCACCGGACCATACACATCGAATTGGGGAGCATAAAGGCCATGGGAGGCGTCAAGATAATAATCAAGAGCCGAACCGCAGCCGCCATATTCGTCAAACCCGGATTGATTGAGCATTCTTGTGTAGTAATCCTTCGGATCCTTCACCGTGAAAGGAGTGTCTTCAAATTCTACGAGCACCACAAGGGAGCGATTCCCCTTGCCGATAGTGGGGTAAGTGGTTCGTCCCTCAGTGTTGAGCATAGCCATCTTCTGCATGACAGAGGCGCTGCGGGTGGCACCGAGAACCGGAGCTTTTGCCAAAGTCTCGCTACGGAGAAGATTAATATTTTGACTGTTAAGTTTTAATTTCAAATCATCTCTTACAGCATCGACCACAAACCCACGCGCGTCACGTTCAAGAATACGGGATCCTTCCGGGTCCGACATGAAATGAAAATGTTCGTCGCCGTGGACGCGGACCCGGATTTCTGAGCCATCCGGGTTAGTTATGGTACGTATCCGGGGATTAGCCGGGACAGCGTTCATCATCGCCGGCATTGCAAAAGCGAGGATAGGGAGAATGTATTTATGTTTCATGTTTATGTTCTTTAAGTAGCTCACAGAAATTAAACGATAATGTAATTCAAGCAGCTTGAAAAGATCTTGACATGATAACTGCAGCTAATTTTGGCCATCTTGGCATTGTC
>CAMWJD010000017.1 GCA_947174515.1 uncultured Porphyromonadaceae bacterium | reverse complement strand
TCGCCGGAGTTAAACCGATATGAGTTCAGTTCAGATTCTGACATAATTCTAAAGAATTAAAAGGCAGGGATTTCAGCAATCAGAAATCCCTGCCTTTTAATATTTATCTTACATAGGGATTAATCCTCGATTGCAGCCTGCGCCGCAGCTACGCGGGCGATAGGCACGCGGAAAGGTGAGCAGCTTACGTAGTTCATGCCGATCTTTGCACAGAATTTAACTGAGCTGGGTTCGCCACCGTGCTCGCCGCAGACACCGACTTTGAGATCGGGGTTGGTTGAACGGCCTTTCTTCACGCCCATTTCTACGAGCTGGCCTACACCTTCCTGGTCAAGAACTTCAAACGGATCAACTTTCAAGATACCAAGTTCTTTATATTTCTTGATAAACTTGGGAGCGTCATCACGGCTGTAACCGAATGTCATCTGAGTTAAGTCGTTAGTACCGAATGAGAAGAATTCTGCTACTTCTGCAATCTGGTTGGCAGTGAGAGCAGCACGCGGAACCTCAATCATAGTACCGACCTTGTAAGGAACAGTCTCGCCTCTTTCGTCAAATACCTTAGCGGCTGTGGTGTGGATAACGTTAGCCTGGTGCTGGAGTTCTTTGAGAGTACCTACGAGGGGAACCATGATTTCAGGATGAACCTTTATGCCTTTAGCCTTGCAGTTGAGGGCTGCTTCTATGATGGCACGAGTCTGCATCTCCGTGATCTCCGGATATGTGATGCCAAGACGGCAGCCACGGTGACCGAGCATCGGGTTGAATTCTTCAAGAGAGTCTACCTTTGCCTTAACCTCTTCAAGAGTAAGACCCATTTCTTCTGCCATTTCCTTCTGAGTGGCAGTCTGGTGAGGCACGAACTCATGCAATGGAGGATCGAGCAGACGAACTGTCACGCCATAGCCGTCCATAGCAGCGAAGATTCCTTCGAAGTCTCCACGTTGCATCGGAAGAAGTTTAGCAAGTGCGATACGACGTCCTTCCTCATCGCTTGCGAGGATCATTTCGCGTATAGCCTTGATACGGTCGCCTTCGAAGAACATGTGCTCTGTACGACAAAGACCGATACCTTGAGCTCCGAACTTACGGGCCTGCTTAGCATCGCGGGGTGTGTCGGCATTAGTGCGAACGAGGCATTTTGTAAACTTGTCGGCAAGATTCATGATTGCTGCGAAGTCGCCGCCGAGTTCAGGTTCTGTTGTCGGAACCTGTCCGTCATATACGTCACCGGTAGACCCATTGAGTGAGATCCAGTCGCCTTCCTTATATGTCTTGCCGCCCATTTCTACGGTCTTGGCCTTGTAATCAACGCGGATTTCTCCTGCGCCTGATACGCAGCACTTACCCATACCGCGGGCTACAACTGCAGCGTGGCTGGTCATGCCACCGCGCATTGTAAGGATACCCTGTGCGACAGCCATACCACGAAGGTCTTCCGGAGAAGTCTCGATACGAACGAGTACTACTTTACGCTTCTTGTCAGCCCATGCCTCAGCATCTTCAGCTGAGAATACGATCTGGCCGCAGGCAGCTCCCGGAGAAGCGGGAAGACCCTTGGCTACGACCTTAGCACGCTTAAGGGCGTCCTTGTCAAAGATGGGGTGGAGGAGTTCGTCGAGTTTCTGTGGCTCCATACGGAGAAGCGCGGTCTTTTCGTCGATCATGTTGTCGCGGAGAAGATCCATCGCGATCTTAACCATAGCGGCTCCGGTGCGCTTACCGTTACGAGTCTGGAGCATCCAGAGTTTGCCATTCTGAATGGTGAACTCCATATCCTGCATATCACGATAGTAGTCTTCAAGACGGTTAGCGATAGCGATGAGTTCAGCAGCACAGTCAGGCATAGTCTCTTCGAGCGCCGGATATTTAGAAGCACGTTCTTCTTCAGAGATTCCCTGAAGTTTAGCCCAACGACGTGAGCCTTCGATAGTGATCTGCTGAGGAGTGCGGACACCTGCTACAACGTCTTCGCCCTGAGCATTGATAAGATACTCGCCGTTGAAGATATTTTCGCCTGTAGCAGCATCACGGCTGAATGCAACGCCTGTTGCTGAATTGTTGCCCATGTTGCCATATACCATAGCCTGAACGTTGACTGCAGTTCCCCATTCTTCAGGAATCTGGTTCATGCGACGGTAGAGGATGGCGCGCTCGTTCATCCAGCTGTCAAATACAGCGCAGATACCACCCCAAAGCTGTTCCCATGCTGATTCAGGGAAGTCTTTGCCGGTGTATTCCTTAACGGCTGCTTTGAAACGCTTTACGAGTTCCTTCAGGTCATCAACATCAAGTTCTGTATCGAGTTTGACACCCTTCTCTTCCTTCACTTGGTCCATTATAGCCTCGAAAGGATCGATATCTGTCTTACTCTTCGGCTTCATGCCAAGAACTACGTCGCCATACATCTGCACGAAACGCCGGTAGCTATCCCATGCAAAACGTGGATTGCCGCTCTTTTCAGCCATTGTGGCAACTGTTGCGTCGTTCATGCCGAGGTTGAGGACGGTATCCATCATACCGGGCATGGAAGCGCGGGCTCCGGAACGCACAGAAACAAGAAGAGGATTGGATGGATCGTTGAATTTATTGCCGGTGAGCTCTTCGATGTGAGCTATAGCAGCCTCAACGTCTTTCTGGATGTCTGCTACTACTTTGTCACGGCCGTACTGAGTGTACTCTGTACAAACTTCTGTAGTGATAGTGAATCCGGGAGGTACGGGCATTCCCAGAAGATTCATCTCAGCAAGGTTTGCTCCCTTGCCGCCGAGAAGGTTTCGCATCTCGGCATTACCTTCGGCTTTACCATTGCCGAACGTATAGACTTTCTTTGCCATTTGTGATATTAATATTTAAATATTGTCATAAAGGTCATATACCAATCAATCTTGAAAATGCGGCAAATCATGACTTGATGTCGAAATTTGACTGCTTTCAGTATATGTGTGCAAATTTAATAAAAAACATCCGAATAATCTAATTATGTGGTTAAATATTTTATCAAAATTGTCATTAAAAGGTGTTTTTTGAGCCATTTTTTCATTTAAGAAGATTTTTATGCATATTGCAAAAGAATTTTTTATTAATTTTGTATGTTGAACAAAAAGGGTTTTTCTGCAATTTGCTAATTTCTGCAATTTTGAAAAACAGCCCCGTTAATTTTGAGTCGCAGATGAAAAGGTACATTATAAGTGTTTCGGCAGCTCTATGCGTTTTTTCTTCCGCTTTTGCCGTTGGATCGGCTTCTAATCTTCCAAAGGTAAAAATAGCGGGAAGAGAGTATTATATTTATGAGATGAAGAAAGGAGATTCCCTATATGGAATTTCCAATCGCTTCGGCTGGAATATTGACAGACTGACAGATATCAATCCGACATTGAGAACTAAAATTGAAAAAGGAAGTAAAGTGTATTATCCTGTTGATGAGGATAATCAGGTATCTGAGTCTCAACCTTCATATATTGCCGCCGAAGAATATCCGGTGATTCGTCATGTTGTAAAGAAAGGAGACACAGTATATTCCATAGCAAAAATGTATGGGGTCACAATTGATGAAGTGTATAAATATAACCCAAGTTCAAAGTTGCGTCTGATGAGGGGAGAGGTCATAACCATTCCTCAGGCATCAGATGAAATCAATGATGGTTCAAGATACCTTTATTATACAGTCAAGGATGGTGACACTCTATCAGGCATTGCATTTTCTTACAATACAAGCATAGAGCAGCTATTGCGTGACAACAAAGGGATTTCCGAAAATAATTTTGCTTCCGGCGACATCCTTCGCATCAGTGTCAATTCAAATAAGGACAACACTGTTGTCAAGGAAGTGGAAGAGTCTACAGTGGCCCGCATAGATACATACAAGGCAGAAAAAAATGATACGTGGGAGACGGTGTCGGAAAAAACCGGTGTAGATATAGAAGAACTTCTGGAGGCCAATTCAGGCACTCAACTTAAGAAAAACGCGCAAATCGCGATTCCTGTAGTCGAGACAACTACCGTAGAAAAGACAATGGAATCTTTTGATGACAGGGCAAATACCATCGAAGGACGACGTGATATTTATAATGAGGTGCATAATCTCGGCTTAAATGATTCTATTTATGATGATTCCGGTTATGTAAGCCTGGCATTATTGATAGAGGATCCGATGTCTAAGAGAGACAATGAATTTGTAAGAGGGGCTTTGCTTGCGGTAGATAATTTGAAAAAGTCACCTTATGAGATACGGTTCAAAGTGATGGTAGACAGTCACACCGCCGCAGATTCAATTTCTGTAACGGAATCATTGCAATCAAGCCTTTCTGATTTTCATCCTGACATCGTAGTGGCCACACATGAGCGAAATTTTCCGATGTGGCTTGCTAACTATGGAGAAGAAAATGGAGTTGAAATTGTCAATGCTTTCGACGTGAAGAATGAAATGTATCTTGAAAATCCATCGATTATTCATCTTATGACTCCTTCTTCATACTTCTCTGATGAAGTAGGGGAATGGGCATCATCATCCTTAGGTTCTTATCGGCTTGTCATGGTTGGTAAAGAAGATAAAGATGATATGTTTGCTGAATCAATCAAAGGAAGAAGGGATGCCTCGGCAATAAGCCGCTGCAAGCTTGATGATTTGGCAGAAATGAATCTTGATGATGGTGGCAGATACCTTTTCTACGGTTTCCCGACAAATAAAGATGAGGTTCAGACTATGCTTTCAGCAATATCTGACCTGAAGGAAAATAATCCGTTTGCAGAAATAAAGGTGATGGGGCGACCCAATTGGGTCACATTTGGAGAAAGCCTGAAGGAAGAATTTCATAAAGCAGATGTATATTTCCCGTCAAGATTCTTTTTTGACCACACTGAAGGGATGGGCAAGGATTTCATATCCACATACTCATCAGCCTTCGGTCATAGCCCCATCAGATCATTCCCGACATATGCAGTCGCGGGATATGACATAACCAATTATTTTATTCCTGTCATCGCTTCCAACGATGGAGATTTTAACTCCACAGCACCTTCAGGAAAAGAAATTCAGACTCCGATCAATCTCGAACGGGTTGGAAATTGGGGAGGTTTCTTCAATCCTTCAGCCTACATAATCCGCTTCACCCCATATGGGGATATTGAGAAAATTTTACTTCGTAAATAGCAGACCGGCAGATGAAAAAATTTTTTTTGTCAATCATTGCATTTTGGGGACTTGCATTTACAGGTATGGCCCAGACGCACTTTGATTCTAAAGTGGAATTTGGAGTCAGGGGTGGCGTGACATTCTCAAGCGTCATGTTCAAACCATCCATTACCGGAACTTTTGGCATGGGCTATACAGGAGGAGTCACTTTCAGATATTCCGAAGAAAATCATTTCGGATTGATCGCTGAAGTGAATTTCGTGCAAAGAGGATGGTCGGAGAAGTTTGAAGATCTTCCTTATAAATATCAGAGAATCCTCAATTATATTGAGATTCCGATAATGTCACATATATATTTCGGGCGAAGAGGACGGTTTTTCATTAACGTCGGTCCTGAGATAGCTTATTATATGGGTGATAAGATTATCAGTAATTTTGATTATACTAATACGTCCGGGCTCGAGGGATTTCATGATAAGAGTCGGCGCACAGATCAGCTCACCATGCAAGTGAAACAGAAACTTGACTTTGGTATAGTGGCTGGACTTGGAGGAGAGTTCAGTATAAATAAAAAGAACACACTGTCTGTTGAAGGAAGACTCTATTATGGCATTGGTAATGTCATGCCTTCCGGACGTCAGGATGTATTCAGTCTGTCAAATCAGCTTAGTGTCGCCGTGACAGCCGGCTACTGGTTTAGAATAAAATAAAAACATGAAATTCAGGACAGAATACAAGGCAACTCCGATTGAGCCTTCACTTGATCCATCTCGTCCGATAGTGCTGGTGGGTTCATGTTTTGCATCTAATATAGCGTTAAAGATGCAGTCAAGTCAGTGGGAGGCTTTCAATAGCGTTGGGACGTTGTATAATCCCGTATCGATCGCCAAAGTTTTGAGCTGGATGATTTTTGATGATGAGAAATCCGATGCTTTGGAGAATTCTCTTTTCGTATGTGAAAATAGAATTCATTCCTGGCTATTTGATTCTCATTTTTCAGCATCTTCAAAAGAAAGATGCAAAGAAAGAATATACGATGCCCGTGATGGTTTGCTATCAGCACTTGAAAACGCACAGGCTTTGATAGTGACATTTGGAACCGCTTGGTGCTATTCAATAGAAAATCCTGACGTAAATGAGAATGAAAGGTATATAGTTGCAAATTGCCACAAAATGCCTTCTGCTCTGTTTCGTCGGGAACGATTGAATCCGGATGAAATCTCGTCGTTATGGATTGATCTATGTCATAGACTGAAGGAAAAGTATCCGCAGCTCAGGATAATTTTTACGGTCAGCCCTGTAAGGCATCTTAAAGATGGGTTTGAAGGTAATTCCCTTTCAAAAGCGATATTGCTTTTGGCTATAGAGCAAATATGCAAAAATATTGATTTCTGTATCTATTTTCCGGCTTACGAGATAGTATGCGATGATCTCAGGGATTATCGTTTCTATGCCTCCGATATGGTGCATCCTTCCCAGACTGCAGTGGAGTATATATGGGAGATATTCCTTAAGACTTTTATTGATGAGAATGGAGAAAAGATGCTTAAAGAAGGAGAGAAACGCTTCAAAGCCATGAATCATCGGCCTATTCTCATTGAGTAAATCTTATCCTTTATGAATCTTCATGATAAAAACACTAATAATTCAATAATATTTAAGTTTCATTATGGTAAATAATCTATTCTGGCTTGTGCCGGCCTCTTCTATCGTGGCATTGGCATTGGCTTTCTACTTTTTTCGTTGGATGAAGAACCAGGATGAGGGCACTGACACAATGAAGAAGATAGCTTCTCATGTGCGTCAAGGTGCTATGTCTTATCTGCGTCAGCAGTATAAAATAGTGACAGTAGTGTTTCTATGTCTTGTGGTTCTTTTCTCTATCATGGCATATGGATTCGGTGTTCAAAACGAATGGGTTCCGGTAGCATTCCTCACCGGTGGTTTCTTTTCGGGACTTGCCGGTTATCTGGGCATGAAGACAGCCACATATGCATCGGCGCGCACCGCCAATGCCGCACGTGAGTCACTCAATTCAGGGCTTAAGGTTGCATTCCGTTCAGGAGCAGTCATGGGTCTTGTCGTAGTAGGTCTGGGTCTTCTTGACATCTCATTCTGGTATCTGATCTTGAACTGGGCGATAGACCTTCCCGACACTCAGAAGCTCACTATGATCACGACCACCATGCTTACTTTCGGAATGGGTGCAAGCACGCAAGCGCTTTTTGCCCGAGTTGGTGGCGGTATATATACAAAAGCGGCTGACGTAGGAGCCGACCTTGTAGGTAAAGTAGAAGCAGGAATCCCGGAAGATGATCCGCGTAATCCTGCTACTATCGCTGATAATGTCGGTGATAATGTCGGAGACGTTGCCGGCATGGGTGCCGACCTTTATGAATCTTATTGCGGTTCTATTCTTGCCACTGCTGCTCTTGGCGCGGCAGCCGGTGCTGTCGGGTTCATGGATGTGGAGGCAGGAAGCGTAGCGCTTCAGACTAAAGCCGTTATGGCCCCGATGCTGATCGCCGCTGTAGGAATTCTCCTTTCCATAGTAGGAATATTTGCAGTGAAGACTAAAGAAAACGCCACTATGAAAAATCTTCTCGGCGCTCTTGCCACAGGAACTAACCTTAGCTCGGTTCTTATCGTGGGCGCTACGTTCCTTATCATGTGGGTGCTGGGAATTCCGAATTGGATTAATCTGTCGCTTGCAGTAGTGGTCGGGCTGGCTGTCGGCATTGTCATCGGACAGGCTACGGAATATTACACATCGCAGTCTTATGCGCCAACAAAGAAACTTGCGGAAAGTGGCACTACGGGACCTGCAACCGTAATCATATCTGGCGTCGGCCTTGGAATGATTTCTACAGCTATCCCTGTGATAGCGGTGGTATTTGGAATTATCATGAGCTACTATCTTGCTTCTGGATTTGATTTTTCCAATATTTCATGGGGTCTTTACGGAATCGGTATTGCTGCTGTCGGCATGCTTTCCACCCTTGGTATCACTCTTGCCACTGATGCATACGGCCCTATAGCTGACAATGCAGGTGGCAATGCGGAAATGAGCAGCCTCGGAGAGAATGTCCGTAAGCGTACTGATGCTCTCGACTCTCTTGGCAATACCACTGCCGCTACCGGAAAAGGCTTTGCTATCGGTTCAGCAGCCTTGACAGGCCTTGCCCTTCTTGCTTCATATGTAGAGGAAATCAGGATGGGACTTCACCATATAGGTCAGGAATTCATTCAAGTAGGCACGACAATCGACCCTGTAAGCAATCTTGAAGTTCCTCGTATGATAGCACTCAACCAGGCTACTTTCCGCGACTTCATGGTGGCATATGACGTCAATCTTATGAATCCTATGGTTCTTTCCGGTATGTTTATCGGCGCAATGATGGCATTTTTATTCTGTGGACTTACGATGAATGCAGTCGGACGCGCAGCTTCACACATGGTTGAGGAGGTGCGTCGTCAATTTAGAGAAATAAAAGGTATTCTCACAGGTCAGGCAGAGCCGGATTATGCTCGTTGTGTTCAAATTTCCACCAAAGGAGCGCAGCGCGAGATGGTATTCCCTTCATTGCTTGCCATTGCAGTTCCAATTATTGTAGGTCTTGTATTTGGCGTGCCTGGAGTAATCGGACTTCTTATCGGCGGACTTTCAGCCGGTTTCGTTCTCGCGGTGTTTATGGCCAATTCAGGCGGAGCATGGGATAATGCCAAGAAATATATAGAAGAAGGTAATTTCGGTGGCAAAGGAAGTGAAGTTCACAAGGCTACAGTTGTCGGTGACACTGTCGGAGACCCATTCAAGGATACATCCGGACCAAGCCTTAACATACTCATCAAATTGATGTCGATGGTTGCGATTGTTATGGCCGGCCTCACGGTATCGTGGAGTCTGTTCTAACATCTTCATCCATACTAATATTAATGAAGGAGCCAAGGTCAGAAAAGATCTTGGCTCCTTCCGTTATCATATCGGGTCTAATCCACCTAAACTTTTTAAACTATATAAACTTTTTAAACAATATAAACATTTAAAACCCTGATTAGAGAAGATTGGTCACTTTTCATTCGACCGGATCGATCTCATAAAAGCGTCAAGCTTAGATTCTGCGGGATTAGGCTGCGGAGTCCAGAATTTAGTCCCGATCAGCGCGTCGGGCAGATATTGCTGTTCTGCATAATGATTCTTGAAATCATGAGCATACTTATAGTCATGCCCATAACCCATGTCTTTCATTAAGGAAGTCGGTGCGTTGCGCAAATGAAGCGGCACCGGAAGATCACCTGTTTTTCTCACCATCTCAAGAGCATTGTCAATGGAAAGATATGCTGAATTGCTCTTTGGCGACGTGGCAAGATAAATAGTACATTCAGCCAATATTATCCTACCCTCGGGCCATCCGATTTTCTGTAAGGCATCGAAAGTAGCGTTGGCAAGTAAAAGCGCGTTAGGATTGGCAAGGCCTATATCTTCCGACGCCAATATCACCAGCCTGCGGGCAATGAACTTCGGGTCTTCGCCCCCTGCGACCATTCTTGCAAGCCAGTAGATTGCTGCGTCAGGATCACTTCCTCTGACAGATTTGATGAATGCCGAAATAATATCGTAGTGCATCTCTCCGTTGCGGTCATAAGCGGCAGGATTGACCTGAAGGGAGTTAGTTACAAATTCGTCGTCGATGACTACGGGTGAGTCATCTGCCACACTCTGCTCAAGAAGGTCGAGAATATTCAGAAGTTTTCTTGCATCTCCGCCGGCAAATCGGAAAAGTGCCTTAGTCGACTTCACTTCTACATTCCTTTTTGAAAGCACCCTGTCATTTTTCAAAGCACGCTCAAGCAGAGTGTGAAGATCCTCTTCTTCAAGCGACTTTAGAGTGTACACTTGAGCACGGCTCAAAAGAGGACGTATCACTTCAAACGATGGATTCTCCGTAGTGGCACCGATAAGAGTCACTACCCCTTTCTCGACAGCTCCGAGCAAAGAGTCCTGCTGGGCTTTATTGAAACGGTGGATTTCATCTATAAATAAGATAGGACGAGCCTTTGCAAAAACGCTCGAGGCCTCCCTTGTGCATTTCTCAATCACATCCCTCACATCTTTCACGCCTGAGGTGACAGCGCTTAACGTGTAGAATGGAGCATCTATTGTGTTGGCTATGATTCGGGCAAGTGTGGTCTTTCCTACGCCGGGAGGTCCCCAGAGTATGAATGAATTGATCTTTCCGGATTCTATCATATTGCGGATTATTCCGCCTTCACCCACAAGATGCTTCTGCCCTATATAGTCATCAAGGGTGTTTGGTCGCAGACGCTCCGCTAACGGTTCGAAGTTATGCATATCTTTTTCCTAATTTGGCCCCGGCTGATAAACGGTAAATCGGTTATCCATCTTAACGCGCTTGTATCAGCCGCTGCATTGATCACTATGACGCTTATCAAAGAACTGAAACTTTGCGTTTTGCAGTCATAACGTGAGATTTTAGGAGAGGCTGAGCTACAAAATTACGCATTTTTTATGATGTAAAAAAAATATTTATTAACTTTGTAGTGAAAACATGCGTAAGGCGGTATTGTTTCCGCCGGAAATAAATTTTCAGATATGATAAAGGACATATCACTACGAGTATCGCCTGAGATCGCTGCCACACCGGAACTCCTCGCTCAAAAAGTGTATGGAGTTGCCGGGTGTAAGGTCAACGATTGGAAAATCGTGAAGCGATCCGTAGATGCGCGTAAACGCGATATAATCATCAACCTTGCCGTTAGGGTCGCGTCGGGTGAAGACGATATAGTGCCATCCGGCTATGTTCCCGTGTCATTTCCGGATGTGTCCGCCTCCGAACGTAAGGTGGTGGTTGTAGGTGCAGGACCTGCCGGACTCTTCGCTGCTCTTGAATGTATTCGGCTGGGAATTAAACCAATCGTGCTTGAAAGGGGAAAAGACGTCGATGCACGAAGACTTGACATTGCTGCGCTAAATAGGGAGCGTAAAATCGACCCGGAATCAAACTATTGTTTCGGCGAGGGTGGAGCCGGAACTTTCTCCGACGGCAAGCTTTACACAAGAAGCAAGAAACGCGGCAATCCTACTGAAGTCCTTTCTCTTCTTGTGCAGCATGGCGCGGATGAAAACATTCTTATCGATTCTCATCCTCACATCGGAAGCGATCGTCTTCCGGGAATTATGAAAAATATCCGACAGACCATCATTAACTGTGGGGGAGAGGTGCGTTTCCTGACAAGGGCAGACCGTCTGCTGATAGAATCCGGCAAAGTGACAGGCGTGGAAACTTCTGATGGCAGCAAGATATATGGCGATGCCGTGATTCTTGCAACAGGACATTCCGCCCGGGATGTATATCGCAATCTTGCACGTGACGGAGTAAAAATGGAGGCCAAAGGTCTTGCCGTCGGTGTGCGCCTCGAACATCCTCAGCGTCTTATCGACCGTATTCAGTATCACAATCCGGCGGGGAGAGGTCGCTGGCTTCCGGCAGCGGAATATAACTTTGTCACCCAGGCTGATGGTCGGGGTGTTTACAGTTTCTGCATGTGTCCGGGAGGTGTGGTGGTTGCCGCAGGGAGCGGTCCGGAAGAACTGGTGGTCAACGGAATGTCAGCTTCCGCCCGCAGCAGTATCTGGGCTAACTCAGGAATGGTGGTTGAGCTTCGGCCGGGCGATTTTCCGGAATATGACGGACGAGGAGAGTTCGAGATGCTTGATCTGGTGGAGGATCTTGAGAAGAAATTCTATAAGGAATCTAATGACAGCATCACTGCTCCTGCTCAGCGAATGAAAGACTTTGTGGAAGGAAAAGACTCAAAAAATCTTCCCCCTTCAAGCTACCTTCCGGGGCTTTACGAAGCAAGGATGGATAAAATGCTTCCCCCTTTCATCGCACGGCGCCTTCAGAATGGATTTCGGCAGTTCGGACGGAAAGCGGATGGATTTCTTACTAACGAAGCCATCTTGATAGGTCTTGAATCACGAACTTCAAGTCCCGTCAGGATTCCCAGAGATAAAGAGACCCTCTGCCATATTGAAATAAAGGGACTTTACCCGGCCGGGGAAGGTGCCGGATATGCAGGAGGCATCGTATCGGCAGCCATCGACGGAATGAGATGTGCCAGAAGCATCAGTCAATCCCTTATTCCAACTTAACCCTTAACTCTTGACTCTTAAATAAATGAGCACTATATTAGCAATAGAAACATCCGGTAAATACTGCAGCGTAGCTCTGATTCATGAAGGACTTGCTGAGTTTAACCGCGTAGATGATAAGGAAATGAACCATGCCGGGTCAATAGGCCCGTTTGTGGATGAATGTGTCAAGGAGGCTCGACGACGAGAATGGAAGATAGATGCAGTGGCAGTAAGCATGGGGCCCGGCAGCTACACCGGACTCCGCATCGGACTTTCAATGGCTAAAGGTCTCTGCTTCTCACTTGGTATCCCTCTTATTGGTGTTTCGACACTTAAACTGATCGCCGTAAAGGCAATGTTCAGAAATATCGATTGGCAAGGCGACGAGATTCTTGTCCCTATGATTGATGCCCGAAGAATGGAGGTGTACACTGCCGCATATGATTTTCGACTTGATGCTTTGATAGAGCCTCAGCCGCTCATACTCACAGAAGAAAGCTATTCCGATCTTCCAAAAGAGCGCGATATATATTTCATGGGGGATGGTGCTCCCAAATCAAAAGAGGTATTGAAAGGAGTCCGGTATCATTGGCTTGATGGTGTGAATCCAAAAGCATCCGACATGACTGCCCTCGCCGAAAAAGCATTTCGTGAAGGAGATTTTCTCGATGTCGCATACAGTGTTCCCGAATACCTTAAGGAATATGAAGCCAAGAAAAGCCATGTCAAAGGTTTATGAACGATTCATAATTCACATTGCTTATTAGCGCTATAAGATCAATATGGAGGATGAATGGAATTTATCAATAATGCTTTAAAAAATAAAAAAAGTGGAAGAACCAATATACGAATTAAAATCTGAAGAGATAGGAAATATGGAAGTTGCCCCTGAAATACTCAGGATGATTCCATACAATACAGGCATGGAGCCCATTCTTCTCAATGAGTATGGAAGAAATATTCAGAATCTTGTAGATTTTTGTGTCTCTATTCCTGACCGTGATGAGCGCACCCGTTGCGCTTACGCAATATCCGACATAATGACCATTCTTTTCCCGTCTCTGAAGAAAGATCCGAATGGTCAGCAAAAAATCTGGGACCATCTCAATATTATGTCGCGCTTTGAACTTGATATTGACTTCCCGGTGCAAGTGCTGACTGCAGAGTTGGCAAATCCGAGTCCGAATCCCATCCCATACAGCAATTCGCGCGACATTGTATTCCGCTATTATGGTAAGCATATCCAAAATATGGTGCAGACTGTGTCTGATATGGAAGACTCCCA
Source organism: uncultured Porphyromonadaceae bacterium (assembly GCA_947174515.1). Lineage (GTDB taxonomy): Bacteria > Bacteroidota > Bacteroidia > Bacteroidales > Muribaculaceae > Lepagella. The sequence continues at coordinate 11,681 of CAMWJD010000017.1, read as the reverse complement.
AGATCGTAATAATCTGATAGGAGTCATTGCCAACCATATGAAGAAACTGATGCTCGCTCATAATAAGGAGAGTGTGAGCGATGCAAAAGTTTTGCGTGATCTTTGCTTCTTGAGTGATGGAAAAATTGATCTTCACCCCGGCGATATCTATCTCCATGACTATCAGGAAGTGGCTCCGGCCAATAAACAGAAGCAGGGAAAGAAAAAAAATAACAAACAAAATTATTGACAGATATGAGTGAGTTTATTGTTGAAGGGGGATGTCGCCTTCAAGGTTCAATAGAACCTCAGGGAGCAAAGAATGAGGCTTTGCAGGTGATTTGTGCTACATTGCTCACATCTGAAAAGGTGACTATTTCAAATCTGCCTGATATAGCGGATGTGAATAATCTTGTGGATTTGATGACTCATCTCGGTGTGAGGACTTCATATCTTGACCGACATACATGTGAATTTCAAGCCGACAACGTAAATCTCGCTTATCTTCACACCGAAGATTTTCTTAAAAAGGCACAGTCGCTTAGAGGATCGGTAATGATTATCGGTCCGTTGGTGGCGCGGTTCGGTGAAGCGGTGCTTCCTAAACCCGGCGGCGACAAGATAGGTCGACGCCGTCTTGACACTCATCTTGTCGGAATTGAGAAACTTGGAGGCAGATTTGATTATGACTCTTCAAGAAGAGTGTATAATATCTCAGCTCCCAAAGGCCTTAACGGAGTATATATGCTTCTTGATGAAGCATCTGTCACGGGAACAGCAAATCTTGTGATGGCAGCTGTCCTTGCAAAAGGAAAGACGGTCATATACAATGCTGCTTGCGAACCATATGTGCAACAGCTTTGCCGAATGCTCGTACGCATGGGCGCCAAAATTGAAGGAATCGGCAGTAATCTTCTTACAATCACCGGGGTTGACTCTCTTTGGGGAGCGAATCATCGTCTGCTTCCCGACATGATAGAAGTCGGTAGCTTCATTGGAATCGCAGCTATGACAGGAAGCAATCTGACTCTCAAGAATGTAGGTGTTCGCGATCTCGGCATTATTCCCGACGCATTTGCCCGTCTGGGTATAAATCTTGAAGTGAAAGGCGACGATATTGTTATAAATCAAAAAGATATATATGAGATAGAGACATTTATCGATGGATCTATCATGACCATCGCGGATGCTCCTTGGCCCGGTCTGTCGCCCGACCTCCTCAGTATTTTCCTTGTGGCTGCCACTCAAGCTAAAGGTAGTGTGCTGATTCATCAGAAGATGTTTGAGAGCCGACTCTTCTTTGTAGATAAACTTATCGATATGGGAGCGAGAATTATCCTATGCGATCCTCACAGGGCCGCTGTCATAGGAAGTGGCAAGTTCAACTCACTTAAGGCTGCCAGAATGGTAAGCCCTGATATTCGTGCAGGTATCGCACTGCTGATGGCCGCTATGTCAGCAAAAGGCACAAGTAGAATTGAAAACATCGACCAGATTGACAGAGGTTACGAACATATTGATGAACGCCTCAACTCTCTCGGTGCTAAAATATTCAGAAACTGATGATTAAAGAAGAAGAAATCACGTCTGTAGGCAAGCTTCTTAAGACTCATGCATTGAAGGGGGAGCTTAATATGCTCCTTGACATAGATCCCGGATATCTGGAAGAGGGCAATCCCGCTATCCTTGACATAGACGGTATATATGTTCCCTTTTACGCCGATAGTATCCGGACAAAGGGATCGTTCTCATATCTTGTCAAGTTTGATGGCATCGATAGTGAAATTGAAGCAAAAAAGCTTGTCAATAAGACTGTATATGCTCTTCGCGATAAGCTTAAGGAATATATGCTTGAAAACTATGATGAAGAGTATGCTCTCTATGATGACCTTGTGGGCTATACAATCCGGGACCTGGATTTCGGAGTGATTGGAAAGGTGGTGGAGATCGATACCAATACCGAAAATGAACTCTTCATCGTAGAAACTCCTGACGGCAACACAGTCTATATCCCGCTCACCGAAGATTTTATCGAGAAAATGGACGAAGACAACAAGACCATCATCATGCGGCTCCCCGAAGGACTGCTTGATTTAAACTAAAGAATATGAAGATACGCTGTTTTATATTATATTTATTGTTTGTTTTTGGGTTATTTGTCTTTTCATCCTATGCACAAGATAATCTTGAAGACATGACTTTCGCTCAGATGATAAAGTCGGTCGATCTGTCGAAAGAGCCGAAAGCTGCCGACCTTATTAGGAAATTTCAAGAGCTCGAGGCTCGTGAGAAACTGATGAATGGACCGCTGTCTCCCAAACAGGGCAATTGCAACATTGAGCTGTTCCGGAAAAAAGAGGTGATTGTGATCACTATCCCTGCAAGTGAGCTTTTCGCCCCGAATTCTACTGAACTTTCTGCCGGAGCTTCCAAATTCCTCAAGCCGATCATGAGATATATGAAAGATCCTGATATGTTTCGTGTGTTGCTCGTAATGCACACGGACAACACAGGTTCTTTGCAATATCGCGACAATATTACTGCCGACCGTGTTGACGCCGTGACAGCTTGGTTTGACGATCAGGGGGCCGACACATCATATACCTTCTCTTATGCTTATGGCGATGAATCGCCGCTTGTGCCGAACACTTCAGTCGAAAATCGCAATAAAAATCGTCGCCTTGAAGTGTATCTGATGCCAGGCTCAAAAATGCTTGAAGAGGCTAAGAAAGGCAAAATTGACTTCTGATTTTATCTGAACAACTAATTCCTTACCCCTCCATTTATACAATGCCAAACACCCCCTACTATATAGTCTACGAAGACCGCATCGAACGCAACCTCCAACTGCTGCGCCGTGTGGAACAGGAAGCTGACGTAAAGATAATTATGGCTTTTAAGGCAAATGCCCTTTGGAAAACGTTCCACATAGTTAAAAGATTCTTTGTTTCAAGCACGGCCAGTTCCCTCAACGAGATGCAGCTCTCCCTTGACTACCTTGGCAATGATGTGCATGCCTACTGCCCGGTATATACAGATGAGACATTCCCTAAGTTCCTTGCCGGATGCTCCCATATCACATTTAATTCTATCGCTCAATTCCGCCGTTTCAAACCGCAAATTGATGAGTGGAACTCAAACCATCCTGATAAGCGCGTAAGCAGCGGACTCCGTGTCAATCCTCACTGCAGCGTGATTGAGACGGACATCTACAATCCTTGCGTGCCCGGATCTCGCTTTGGCGAATCAGCTGAAGCTCTCGTCGATGGGTTGCCGGAAGGAATCGAAGGGCTTCATTTTCATGCACTGTGCGAATCTGATAGCCATGATCTGGCAAAGGTGCTCGATGCGCTTAAGGAGCAATATGGTCACTTATTGCCAAAAGTGAAATGGCTGAATATGGGAGGCGGACATCTTATGACTCGTAAGGGCTATGACATCGACTTCCTGATCTCTCTTATGAAAGATCTTCATAAAGAATATCCTAATCTGAAGATCATTATGGAGCCGGGTAGTGCATTCATGTGGCAGACCGGTGATCTTGTCACGAAAGTTCTCGACGTGGTAGAAGACGCCGGAATCAAGACCGCCATCATTGATGCCTCCTTCGCCTGCCATATGCCGGATTGTCTTGAGATGCCATACAAACCGGTAATAGCCGAGGCGCTCCCTGAAGAGGAAAATGCCGACCTTCGCACCGGCGACCATCATTTCGGTGACATAGAGCCGCATACTTACCGTCTCGGCGGCAACTCATGTCTTAGCGGTGACTTCGTGGGAGATTGGGACTTTGCGGAGCCTTTGAAAGCGGGCGACATTCTGACTCTCTGCGATATGAACCACTATACGACGGTGAAGACAAACATGTTCAACGGTATCCAGCATCCTTCTATCTGGCTTCAGCCCAAGGAAGGCGCCCCGGTCCTGCTGCGCGAATTCTCTTATGAAGACTACCGCGACCGTATGTCTTGATGATGACCCGTAGCATGTAAAAATCAGAGTCCCCGATTATATTGTGGGGACTCTGATTTTTTAGGTGATTCCGGTTTTTAAGAGATGAGCTCTTGATTTTCCTTCCGGTGTTTTGGAAGAGAAAGATTAAGGAATAACCAACCGAGAAAACCGGCAAGGAAGGATCCTATAAGAATACCAAGCTTGGCGTTGTTGAGCAGTTGCGACATGTAGACATCTCCTCCAAAAGTAAGGTTTGCTATGAAAAGCGATACTGTGAAACCAATGCCTCCAAGCACTGACACCGCAGCCAACTGCGACCAAGTGCTTCCTTCAGGCATAGGAGCAAGTTTTGCCTTGATACATATCCAGCTGAACGTGAAAATGCCGATGAATTTGCCAAGCACCAGACCGGCTATGATGGCTATTGAGACACCTGAAAAAATATCAGAAACATTTACATCACCCAACCATATTCCGGCATTGGCGAAGGCAAAAAGCGGGACAATCAGGAAGTTGACGACGGGATGCAGCGAGTCCTCAAGGTCCTGAAGGGGTGAGATCACCTTATCAGATGCCGATTCGATCTCTTTGAGCCAGTTCATCTGTTCCTTGGTTAAAATGCCTCTGTTTCCAAGATTATCCTCATCTTCCTGTGAGAAATTTCCAATCGTTTTTCTGATTGTCTTAATATAATTTTTGGGTGCATAGACAGGTTTTGCGGGAACGCAGAAAGCGACTAAAACTCCGGCAATTGTAGGATGAATTCCCGATTGCAGGAACAGGAACCATACAAAAATTCCGATGGTGACATAAAAAGTCTTGTAATGCACTCCCAATATACCTCCTGCTATTAGCACCGCAAGCAATCCGGCAGCCCATAAAAGAGATACGTAATCTATATGTCCGGAGTAAAAGATCGCAATTACGAGAATTCCTCCTATGTCGTCGACCACGGCGAGAGTGGTCAGAAATATCTTTAATCCTATCGGAACTCGTTGACCAAGCATCGCAAGGACTCCAAGAGAGAAGGCAATATCAGTAGCCATCGGTATCGCCGCCCCGTGACTATAATCCGTGCCATGGGCTAAAAGGAAAAAAATTGCTACAGGCACTACCATTCCGCCTATGGCCGCCACAATCGGGAGCAGAGCCTGACGAAATGAAGAAAGCTCTCCTACCAGTACTTCACGCTTTATCTCCAATCCGACTGAGAAGAAAAATATAGCCATAAGTCCGTCGTTGATGAAATCCATGATTGACATGGGATGACCGTTATGGCTAAATAAATTGAATGATCCGACACGCAGGGCTATCGTATGTGTCCAAACTCCGTTGTATAAATCATGAAAGAAAGGAAGGTTGACCACCAGGAGGGCGAGGGCAGTGGCTACCATAAGAACTGTGCCTCCGTTTGTATGGTTTTTTATGGTCTTCCTTGCAATAAAGAATGCATTTGCCATTGTTAAAATGTTAAAAGATTTAAAATATTAACAATCCTGAGCGGAAAATTGTTGATTTTGACCTTTCCAATGCTTTTTTATCATGCAATAAATAGGGTAATTTAATAAATTTTATTAATTTTGCACTCAAATCCGCATTGTGTGCATCCGGATTATTGATAGTGGTAGGATTTACTCCGATCACTTTTGCACAGAATATTATTTATAAACATAATATCTAACAATTATGAATTTAAATATCATTGTGCTTGCCAAGCAAGTGCCTGATACGAGAAACGTCGGCAAAGATGCAATGAAGGAAGACGGAACGGTCAATCGTGCGGCTCTTCCTGCCATCTTCAATCCCGAGGATCTCAACGCGCTTGAGCAGGCTCTCCGCCTTAAGGATATGTATCCCGGCTCTAAAGTTACAATTCTGACTATGGGTCCGTCACGTGCCGCCGAGATCATCCGGGAAGGCCTTTATCGTGGAGCTGACGACGGCGTGGTTCTCTCCGACAGAGCGTTTGCCGGAAGTGATACCCTCGCTACTTCTTATGCCCTTAGCGCCGCCATTAAGAAACTTGGCAACTACGACATCATCATCGGTGGACGCCAGGCTATTGACGGTGACACAGCTCAGGTCGGTCCCCAGGTCGCTGAGAAACTTGGTTTGCCAACCGTGACATACGCTGAAGAAATCGTAGATGCTGAGAATGGCAAAGTGACCGTGAAACGACGTATAGAATCGGGAGTGGAAACTGTCAAAGCTCCTCTTCCTCTTGTCGTGACAGTCAACGGTAGCGCTGCTCCATGCCGTCCAAGAAATGCAAAATTCCTCCAGAAATTCAAATATGCGGCTGTCCCGTCTGAAGTAGGCGATGATGATAAGAAGAAAGAGCTTATTGAAAAGCGTCCTTATCTCAACATCGGAGAGTGGAATGCAGCTTATGTGGATGCAGATCTCGCGCAGTGCGGCCTTTCAGGCAGCCCTACAAAAGTGAAGAGCATTGAAAACGTTGTGTTCACGGCTAAAGAGGCACGCAAGATTGAAAACACGGACGAAGCCATAGAAGGTCTCATCCAAGAATTATTTACAAACCATACAATCGGCTAATATAATATATAATTATGGCAGACAAAAACAATCTTATCGTATATCTCGAATACGAAGACGGTAAAGTCGCAGATGTGAGCCTTGAGCTCCTCACAAAAGGTCGCCAGTTGGCCGATAAACTGGGTATCAAACTTGAAGCCGTAGTGGCAGGTGACAACCTGAAGGACATTGAAAAGCAAGTGATGCCTTACGGTGTGGACACTCTATATAAGGTTCAGGACAAACGTCTCTATCCTTACACTTCCCTTCCTCACAGCTCGATCCTCATCAATCTGTTTAAGGAAATTGAGCCCCGTATTGCTTTTATGGGAGCCACATCTATCGGCCGCGACCTCGGTCCTCGCGTTTCAAGCGCACTCCATAGCGGTCTGACAGCCGACTGTACTTCTCTTGAAATCGGTGACTATACAGATGCCAAGACCGGCAAGGAATATAAAGACCTTCTGTATCAGATCCGTCCCGCTTTCGGTGGCAATATCGTGGCGACTATCGTGAATCCTGATTGCCGTCCGCAGATGGCTACCGTGCGCGAGGGGGTAATGAAGAAAGAGATTTACAACTCAAATTATAAAGGAGAGGTTGTAGACCTTGACGTAAACAAATACACTGACAATACCGACTTCGTGGTGGATATAATCGACCGTCATGTGGAAAAGTCAAAAGTCAATCTCAAGGGTAGTCCCATCATTGTTGCCGGAGGTTATGGCGTAGGGTCAAAGGAGAATTTCGAACTGCTCCAGCAACTTGCCGACGTCCTTGGCGCTGAAGTGGGTGCAAGCCGCGCGGCTGTCGATGCCGGATGGGTGGATCATGATCGCCAGATAGGCCAGACAGGTGTGACTGTCCGTCCTAAACTATATATAGCATGTGGTATCTCGGGTCAGATCCAGCATATCGCAGGAATGCAGGATTCAAGCCTCATAATTTCCATCAACTCCGATCCGGAAGCTCCGATCAACGCTATCGCCGACATCGTAATCACCGGAAAAATGGAAGACGTGGTGCCAAAGTTAATAAAGTATTATAAAAAGAACTCCAAATAAGCCATGGCTAATTTTTATACAGACAATCCAAATCTTAAATCCCATCTTCAGCATCCCTTGATGAAGAAGATTGTGGAACTCAAGGAAAGAAACTTCGCGGATGCGGAGAAATATGACTATGCACCCCTCGATTTTGAGGATGCCATGGACTCTTACGACAAGGTACTTGAAGTTGTCGGTGAAATCTGCGGCGATGTGATAGCGGAAAACGCTGAGGAAGTGGATCACACAGGACCTCGCGTGGAAAACAATCGCGTGATCTATGCAGAAGGCACAAAGAAGAATCTCGAAGCATGCCGCAAAGCCGGGCTTATGGGCATGTCGATGCCTCGCCGTCTCGGTGGCCTGAACTTCCCGATCACCCCGTATATAATGGCAGCTGATATCGTAAGCCGTGCAGATGCAGGTTTTGAAAACCTCTGGGGCCTTCAGGACTGCGCCGAAACCATCTATGAGTTTGCTGATGAAGATCAGAAGAAACGCTACATCAAGCGTGTTTGCGAAGGAGAGACCATGAGTATGGACCTCACGGAACCTGATGCCGGCTCCGACCTTCAGAGCGTTATGCTCAAGGCAACTCAGAAAGAAGACGGAAGCTGGGTCCTCAACGGCGTAAAGCGTTTCATCACCAACGGCGACTCTGACATACACCTCGTGCTTGCTCGTTCGGAAGAAGGCACGAAGGATGGACGCGGTCTGTCCATGTTCATCTATGACAAGAGAAACGGTGGCGTAAATGTGCGTCGTATTGAAAACAAGATGGGTATTAAGGGTAGTCCGACTTGTGAGCTTGTCTACAAGGATGCTCCCGCCGAACTTTGCGGTAGCCGTAAACTCGGTCTTATCAAATATGTGATGGCGCTTATGAACGGTGCGCGTCTTGGTATTGCCGCTCAGAGTGTCGGTATCTCCGAAGCCGCATATCGCGAGGCTCTCGACTATGCTAAGGATCGTAAGCAGTTTGGCAAGGCTATCATCGAATTCCCTGCTGTGGCTGAAATCCTTAGTGTCATGAAGGCTAAGCTTGATGCAAGCCGTGCTCTTCTCTATGCATGTGCACGTTTTGTAGATATCTACAAGATCTATGACGATATCGCTAAAGAACGTCCTCTTACAAAAGAAGAGAAACTTGAAGCAAAGGCTTACAGCAAGCTCGCCGATGCATTCACTCCTCTTGCAAAGGGAATGGGTTCTGAATTTTGCAACCAGAACACATATGATTGTATCCAGATACACGGGGGCAGCGGCTTCATGAAAGATTACCGCTGTGAGCGTCTATATCGCGATGCACGTATCACAAGCATCTACGAGGGTACCACTCAACTTCAGGTAGTGGCTGCAATCCGCCACGTCACCACCGGCACATATCTTAACTTCATCAAAGAAGCTCTTAATGCGGAAGTAGCTGAAAAGCATGCAGGCGCTAAGAAACTTCTTGATGAGATGGCAGAGCAGTATGAAGCTGCCGTTGCAAAAGTGCTTGAAGTGAAGGATCAGGCCTACACTGACTTCATGGCTCGTCGTCTTGTGGAAATGGCAGGTCACACAGTGATGGGATGTCTGCTTCTTGAAGAGGCTGAAAGAAATGAGGCATTCGACAGGTCGCTCGAAGTATATGTGAAATATGGTCAGGCTGAATGTACAAAGCATGCCGACTTCATTTCAAACTTCGCCACTGAAGACATGAAGATTTATACATATTGATTTATACATATTTAAGATAATATGCACAATTCGGCATAATTTTATTGCTGATGACCTGCATATGGAATTGAATCAAAAAAATGGGTGTGTCAAGAAAATTGATACACCCATTTTTTTTATGAAAAAAAACGAGAAAAATTTGCTGATTAAAATTCATTTTGTTAATTTTGAAAAATAATGAAGTTAATGCAGGAAGTGTGGTTTCGCATTTTGCCATTAATTGTTGAATAATAATAGAAAATCAATCTAATAAGTCATTAAGATGGAAGAAAATCTTGTGAAAACATGTCTTCACGACCGCCATGTGAAACTTGGAGCGCTTATGTCTCCTTTCGGGGGTTTCGACATGCCTATTCAGTATAAGGATATCACTACCGAGCACAATTCAGTGCGCAATGAAGTAGGTGTTTTCGACGTCAGCCATATGGGCGAGGTGCGCGTGACAGGTGCTGAAGCATATAAATTCGTTCAGCACATTTTCGTCAATGATGTGGCGGGCGCTCCTGACGGACAGATTTTCTATGGTATGATGTGCTATGAAAATGGTGGCACTGTCGATGATCTTCTGGTATATAAAGTTAATGACCACGAGTATTTCCTTGTCATCAACGCAGCCAATATCGATAAAGATGTAAAATGGATCTTCGACAATGCCGATGGCTACGATGTCAATATCGAGAATGAAAGCCCGTACTACGGTGAACTTGCTGTTCAGGGTCCGAAAGCAGAGGAAGTTCTCTCCAAAATTCTCGGTCTCCCTCTTGAAGAAATATCATTCTATAATTTCAAGACATATCATCTTGAAGGAGAGGATGTGATCATCAGCCGCACGGGTTATACCGGAGAAGATGGCTTTGAAGTATATGGCTCGCATGATTTCACAGTAAGGCTTTGGGACAAATTGATCGAAGCCGGTGTGCAGCCTTGCGGACTCGGATGCCGCGATACGCTCCGTTTTGAGGTTGGTCTCCCACTTTATGGCGATGAACTTGCTGCCGACATCACGCCTATTGAAGCAAGCCTTTCGATGTTTGTGAAACTTGATAAAGAGGAGTTCATCGGAAAAGAAGCCCTCGCCCTTCAGAAAGCTGAGGGAGTAAAACGTCGCATCGTAGGCATCGAACTTGAGGGGAACGCTATTCCGCGCCACGGTTATCCTGTAGAGGTCAACGGTGAAGTGGTAGGCGAGATCACCACCGGCTATCGCTCTATCTCCACCGGAAAGTCTGTGGCAATGGCGATGATTCAGAAACCTTACGACAAACTTGGCACTGAAGTGGAAGTCCGGATTCGCAAAAAGACGTTCCCGGGTAAAGTGGTCAAGAAGCGTTTCTACGACAAAAACTATAAGAAATAATAAAGTTTAGCCGTGTCTGACTTGGCTGACCACGGAAAGTAACTGCTCAGCTATCAAATTCACGCTTAAAGTCTGATTTACGCCTGAATGATATGTTGTTGATGTTACGCTCGGAAAACAAGAAAACTTAAAAAACTAAAAGATATGACAATCAAAGACAATCTCCGCTATGCGGAATCACACGAATGGGTAAGCCTTGACGGCGAAATTGCAACTGTAGGTATCACAGATTACGCTCAGCACGCTCTTGGCGACATCGTATATGTTGATATGCCGGAAGTAGGCGATGAAGTGTCTGCAGGCGAAGAATTTGGCGCTGTCGAATCAGTAAAGGCTGCTTCCGACCTCTATTCTCCGGTAAGCGGTGAAGTGGTTGAAATAAATGAAGCGCTCGAAGACGAACCGGGTCTCATAAATCAGGATGCTTTTGCTAACTGGATCATGAAGGTAAAGATTTCAGATCCTTCTGAGATAGATGCACTCCTTGATGCCGAAGCATACGCTAAAATTTGCGAAGAATAATTTTACGAATTCATAATAACAATGAATAGATATATTCCTCACACCGAAGAGGATATTAAAGTGATGCTGGAGAAAATCGGTGTAAATTCTACCGATGATCTTTTCTCTGATATACCTGATGATGTCATCTTCAAAGGGGACTACGATATTCCTTCCGCTATGTCGGAAGTGGAACTTCGTAAACATTTCAAGGAACTTGCCGATAAAAACAGCAATCTTGTCGTTTTTGCCGGTGGCGGAGCCTACGACCATTATTCCCCTTCAGTCATCGCTCATCTTCTTGCGCGCAGTGAGTTTTACACTGCCTATACTCCTTATCAACCGGAAATTTCACAAGGTACGCTCCAGTATATTTTTGAATATCAGAGCATGATATGCGAACTTACAGGCCTGGAGGCAAGCAATGCTTCCATGTATGACGGAGCTACGGCTACGGCTGAAGCCGCTATGATGATGGTCGCTTCCGCTAAGAAGAAAAACAGAGTGCTGATTTCTTCTACTGTCTCGTCTCAGGTGGTGGAAGTAGTGAAGACTTACTCTAAGTTTCATGGTGTAGATCTCACGAT
>CAMWJD010000016.1 GCA_947174515.1 uncultured Porphyromonadaceae bacterium | reverse complement strand
TCTTGACATGATAACTGCGGCTAATTTTGGCCATACTGTCGCAAAATTATCTCGCATTTATCATATCATTAATTTTTGCGAGCTACTTACTTTTCAAGATTCTGTCTTATAAATCAAGAAATTCTACAACAAATGCAAAATTACGATAAAATAGCGGATTAGACAATAAAAATTTTGTTAAAATTATGAAAAATCAGGGGTTGGGGGTTCTGAAGACTGAAAGCAGAATCAGGAGAGGATGGGGATGATGCGGCGGAGCGCCGAAATAAAGGAATCCACTTCGCCAAGGGTGTTGTAGGCCGCGAAAGAGGCACGGACAGTGCCGGAGATGCCCAGACGTTGCATCAAAGGCTGGGCACAATGATGCCCTGTGCGGACTTCGACACCAAGTTTATCCAACAGCATCCCCATATCATAATGATGAATGTCGCCGACAAGAAACGAAACCACGGCGCTCTTGTGTGGAGAATTGCCGAAAATACGCATTCCGGGAATCTCGCGCATCTTTTCTTCGGCATATTCCATAAGTTCAAGCTCATGGGCCGCTATATTCTCAACACCTATTTCATCCATGAAATCCAATGCCTTAGGGAGAGCACCGATACCCACGAAATCGGGAGTTCCGGCCTCAAACTTAAACGGAAGGCCGGCGAAGGTGGTGCCTTCGAAGCTCACGTGAGAAATCATCTCGCCACCTCCCTGATAAGGAGGCATCCTAAGCAGATGTTCCTTTTTTCCATAAAGCACCCCGATCCCTGTGGGTCCATACATCTTGTGAGAGGAGAACACATAGAAATCACAATCAAGATCTGTGACATCAACGCGCATATGAGGAACAGCCTGCGCGCCGTCGACAAGGACCGGAACACTCTTTGAACGGGCATACCCGATCATCTCCTTGACCGGATTTACGGTGCCCAAAACATTTGACACATGACAGAATGAAGCCATGCAGGTATTCTCATTGAAAAGGTCTCGGTATTGATCGAGAAGAAGTTCTCCCCTGTCATTGATATCGACCACCTTAATCTTCAGATCAGGACGGCGTGATTGCAGAAGCTGCCACGGCACGATATTGGCGTGATGCTCCATGACGGTGAGAATGATCTCGCCATTGCGGGGAAAAAGCGATCCGAAAGAGCAAGCCACGAGATTAATGGCCTCGGTGGCGCCACGCGTGAATATGATTTCCTCTTCGGAAGAAGCTCCTATATAGTCGCGGACACGGCGACGGGATTCTTCCTGCAGTTCGGTAGCCTTCTGCGATAGGGTATGCACTCCGCGATGGACGTTTGCCTTGAAATCGCAATAGCCCGACACCACGGCATCCACTACCCGGCGCGGAGTCTGCGACGTGGCCGTATTATCAAGATATACGAGAGGTTTGCCCTCAATACTGCGGGAGAGTATAGGAAATTCGCTCCGTATCTTTTCAATATTATAACTCATAATACTTAAGTAGTAATTTTTGCGAGCTACTTATCAATTCTGGCATGGAAGCGGGCAGGAAGCACATGCAGTCTGCTCGCCTGCAAAACGGCGCTCGATCATAAGCTTCAACCGGTCGCGGAGCGGCGGAAGCGAGACGCCATCGATCACATCGGACATAAACGCCTGCTTTAACATCAATTTAGCCTCTTCCCCGGAAATGCCCCGGGTCATCATATAGAAAAGCTGGTTTTCATCGAGTTGGCCGATAGCGGTGCCATGAGAGCACTTGACATCATCGTTATATATTTCAAGCTGAGGCTTAGAGTGCATTTTCGCAGTATCCGAACCCACCAGATTGCGGTTTGACTGATAAGCCTCCGTCTTCACAGCTCCTTCGGCCACATAAATAAGACCGGCAAAAGAACCGACAGCATCGCCATCCACAACATACTTAAACAACTCATCAGAACTGCAATCGGGACAATCATGAGAAATCCGGGAATAGGTGTCGAGCCTGCGCGATTCGTCTTCTATTCCCATTCCGAGCATCCGCAGACGGGCATGACTACCGGCAAACCGGGTAAAGAATTCATTTCGCGTGGTACCATTGTAGAGAGTCATCGAGTCGAGGAGCACCTCGGAACCTGCAAGCTGTCTCAACCAAAGCGAGGAGAGCCTGGAAGTGCGCTTGGAACTCTCCTCCAGGTCATAGAAATCGAGACGGCTTCCCTCCGCCGCCACTATTTCCACCACCTGCACGGAACAGAAGTCGACATCGGGAGACTGAGTGTGATCACAGAAAAGGACCTTTGCCTCCGAATCCTCATCCATCACTATCAGCACCCTTCTGGCAGCAAGAAGAGGGGTATTATTATTAAATATGTTGACTATCTGCAAGGTCGGCTCAACCTTGATACCCTTCTTGACATGGATGACGACACCATCCTGACAAAACAGAGTATTGAGCGCGACAATAGGGTTGGATATATCTGCAACCGAGCCGTAATATCTCTTGACAAAATCAGGATTACTTCTCGCAAAGGCGGCCAGAGATGCGATCTCCACCCCGGCGGGCAACATATCGCGACAGCCTGAAGTCTCGGCAAACGAATCGTTGACAACGAGAAACAACGAAGTGGAAAGCATCGGCACATCACATCGAAAAGACTCGGCGGGATTTACATTTATCCGCACTCTGCCGATATTGATGCCATAATCGGGAGAAAGGATCTTCTCAAAATCCGAGTGCCGATATATCTCCTCATTCAAAGCCGGGAAACCATTATGAGCCAGCACCTCAGCCGCCGCCCCGCGAAGAGAGTTCAGCGCTTCGGGAGCATTTGAATCGACAAGGGCATGATGCTCATTCCACAAGCTGATATATTGATCTACCGCAGCCATCGCTTAAGCCTCCCCCTTTATTTCATCCTGACTGTCAACATCCGCCTTAATCCAGTCATAACCTTTTTCTTCAATCTCAAGAGCGAGTTCGGGGCCGCCTGTGTAGACAATACGCCCCTTATAAAGCACGTGGATCACGTCAGGTTTTATATAATCGAGCAGGCGCTGATAGTGTGTGATCACGATAGCGGAATTTTCCGGCGTGCGGAGTTTGTTGACACCTTCGGCCACTATCCTGAGAGCATCCACATCCAGACCGGAGTCCGTCTCATCGAGGATCGAAAGTTTCGGTTCGAGCACCGCCATCTGAAATATCTCATTTCTTTTTTTCTCGCCGCCGGAGAATCCCTCGTTGACGCTACGCGAAGCGAGTTTATTGTCGAGCTCCACGACAGCCCTTTTCTCACGCATGAGCTTAAGAAAATCAGTAGCGCCCATCGGAGGCTCACCGAAATATTTTCTTTTAGCATTGACAGCGGCACGCATAAAATTCACCATCGACACTCCGGGGATTTCGACAGGATATTGAAAACCGAGGAAAAGTCCCTCATGGCTTCTGACATCGGGCGACATCTCAAGGAGGTCCTTGCCCATAAAAACGACTTCACCGGAAGTGACGGAATAAGCCGGATTACCGGCGAGCACCATTGAAAGAGTAGATTTTCCGGATCCATTAGGACCCATAATGGCATGGACTTCACCGGGTTTAACTTCGAGATTGACACCCCGGAGGATTTCCTTGCCGTCGATTTCTGCATGAAGATCTTTGACTGAAAGCATGATTTATAAATGGTTTAGGAGTTTAGGGGTTAGCTGATGCTCCTGGCTTCCCAAAGCTGGACTCGGAGGATATATTCGTCGGCCGACATCGTGCCGAGCACTTCCGGAGCGAGCCTGATGACCGCGTCGACGAGATTGCCATCATCGTGGCGGGCGCAATGCATCAGAGGCGATTCGAAAGGCCTGCATATCGCCAGGTCGAAAAGAACAGAAAGGAACATCAAATATTTCAATAGAGAAAACAGCGCGCCGGCGAGAGAGTTCACGACACCGACACTAAAGAAACTCAAAATATAGTCGAGAACGCGAGTAAGCATTGAAAACAGGAGCAATGACAAGCTCCATATGACAGCATAAGCCAAAACGGAAAGGAAAAAAGTCTTGGCCACCGCATCGTAAAAATGAGGAAACCACGGGGCAAGCCACTCAGCGAATCCGGGGCCTAAAGTGCGTGCCGCAACGACGCCGAAGACGAATCCGAGGATTTCGAAAATCTGGCGCAGCAGCCCCACCCTGAAGCCTCGGAACAGACCGACGAGCGAGACAGCTATGACTAATATATGATAAATAGCTTCTCCCATAATGAATTTCTACTGCCAATCTCATGAAACCCCGCCACCCCAAGCCTATCCGGGCTGAATCAAGCGACAAAATTAATAAAAATTTTGGAATTTAATGATTTTTTATATCCATTGATTTTGTAAAAATCCGAATTTTTAGTAATTTTGTAGTGAGAATGAAGATACTCGCCGACATCAACACACGCAAAAACGACATCGCAATTTTTCTCTGCTTCATATTGGCAGGGGCGTTTTTGATATGGGCATCATACGCGGCCTGGATCCATTTCCGCACCACCCCGCCCTACATAGACAGTGATAAATATCCTGTTTCGGGCATCGACATATCGGCCCACAACGGGGACACGGACCTGAAAAAAGCGGCGGCCGACGGAATAGATTTCGTGTGGATTAAAGCCACGGAAGGAGTGACCTTCAAAGACAAGAAATTTACGGACAACTACGATAAAGCGGGAGAAGCCGGACTGGCACGCGGAGCCTATCACTTTTTCAGATTTGACAAAGACGGCGTGGAGCAGGCGATCAACCTGCTTGAAACCATAGGCGACCGGAAGCTTGAACTTGGGGTCGCAATCGACATAGAGACTTCGGGCAATCCCGGCGACATCGACATCGACATAGTGAAAGAAAAGATATCAGCGATGGTGGACTATCTGAACCTGCGGGGGATAGCTCCGACACTTTACTGCAACAAAAAAGACTATTATCAATATCTCTCAGACTCCTTCCCCGGGAATTCCTTATGGATATGTTCATTTTCCGAAGACCCGATATCGGCCGACTGGACATTCTGGCAATATAACCACAAAGGAAACGTGAAGGGAATAAACGGGAAAGTGGACCTGAACGTATTCAATGGCAAGCCGAGCGATTGGCAACAGTTTATCAACACCCAACAATATCAAGGCAATAAAACCGTTAATTAGAAGTGAAACGAGAAATAATTACATATATAAGGAATCACCGGCAAAGGATTGCCGGCCTCATTTGCGCCCTCACCTTAACCTTGGCGGGGTTACAGGCGGCACCGGCGGAGAAATATGCGGCCTCTTCCGTTCTTTCAAAAGGGAAATGGGTGAAGCTCGACATCACCACGCCCGGGCTGCAGACATTGTCGGCGCAGACCATAAGAAACTTCGGATTCGGAGATGCAAAATCGGTCTACGTGTACGGCTACGGCGGCAGGATGATCTCAGAGACGCTTACTCCTGACCATCCTGACGATTTGCCGGCAGTGCCCTCGATCACCAACAGCGACGGGAGCCTTACATTCTATGCGGTGGGCAATATCGCGCCCTCCGCATCAGCCTCCAAAGGGATGATCTACGACCATGTGATCAACCCATACGGCGACACTTCCTATTATTTTCTGA
The DNA here is from genome assembly GCA_947174515.1 of uncultured Porphyromonadaceae bacterium. Lineage (GTDB taxonomy): Bacteria > Bacteroidota > Bacteroidia > Bacteroidales > Muribaculaceae > Lepagella. Next base: position 19,709 of record CAMWJD010000016.1, on the reverse strand, counting down.
GCGACGTGGCTCCGAGTGAAGAGACAGCCACATCAGACCTTTCGGATGTGGCCGGACTTCAGACGGCCACCACCTTTATCAGTCAGCTCGTGCACGAAAAGGATATCCTGCAGTGCGCGAAGTCGGGACGCGATTATTTTGGAGAAGACTTCAAAATGACCAAAACGCAGAACTTCAACTTCAACCTTCCCGACAACGTGGCAGGAAATGCCCGAATCAGAATAAGATTCGGGACCAACACATCCAAACAGTCGAGCTTCATAGTGACAGCCAACGGCACGCGTCTCGCCTCGACCAACAATGACGTGATAGGAGCAGTGGCATCGAGCGAACAATACTACAATGTCGCCACGAGCACCAAAACGGCGGAAGGAGTCGGAGACGCCCTAAACGTGGGAATAGAGTATCAGGCATCCGGAGTCGTGTCTACCGCGCGCCTTGACTGGATCGAGGTGGAATATGAACGCGCGCTGACACTGCGTGACGACCGACTGTATTTTCAAGTCAATCCAATACAACCTACAGCCTATGCAATAAGCGGCGCCACCGAGCAGACCATCATCTGGGATGTGACCGAGCCGTGGAATGTAAAGGTAGTGAAAGGGACATACGACGCATCAGGCCGGACACTCACCATCGGAGTCAACGAACAGGGACTCCGGGAATTCTTCGCATTTAATCCTACGGCGAAAGGAACCGGAGTATCCGGCAAGATCAACATACCGAACCAAAACATCCATTCGCTTCCGACGCCCGACATGGTGATCATCACTCCCGATGCATTTTCTGCGGCTGCGGAGAAGATCGCGAATATCCACCGGGAACATGACGGCATGACAGTGCATGTGCTTTCTCCGGAGAAAATCTACAACGAATTTTCAAGCGGAAACGCGGACCTGTCAGCCTTCAGAAAATTGCTGAAGATGTGGTATGACCGCAGCACAGCTAACCCTGAAGGCACTCAGTTCGGGTATTGCCTGCTTATGGGGCGCCCGACCTATGATCAGAAGCAAAAGAATCCCGAGTCGCAGAAAACAGGGTACTCCCCCACTTTGATATGGCAGTCGCCGACAGGCAATTCAGAAAGCACATCGTATTGCACCGACGACTTCATCGTAATGCTTGAAGACGAGGCAACCGCCACACCAATCCACAAACGCAAGCTACTCGCAGGCGTGGGGAGATATGCCGTGACATCGGCATATGAAGCCGACATCGCAGCGGATAAACTTGAATCGTATGTCACCAACCCGCTTTACGGCACATGGCGCAACAATGTGATGGTGATAGCCGACGACGGCGACGAAGCCGCGCATCTGAAGCAGGCGGAAAAGTCGGTAGAGCGCATGGCGCAAACCGACGCCGGGGCCAACTACGCCTACGAAAAGGTGTATCTGGATTCATATGAACTGAAAGCTACCGGCGCAGGCCAGACTTTTCCGGATGCGACTGAACGGATGCTGATGAAATGGGAGAAGGAAGGAGTGGCCCTGATCAACTACATAGGACATGCCAACCCTAAGGAGTGGGGACATGAAAAGCTTCTTACATGGCCAAACATCACCGGAATGACAAATCAATATCTGCCGGTGCTGTATGCGGCGACCTGCAGCTTCGGCAAATGGGATTCCGACGATGTGAGCGGAGCAGAATATATGGTGACCAATCCGGCAGGAGGAGTGATAGCCGCCATAACCCCGAGCCGAACCGTCTACATATCGAGCAACGAATACATCACCAACTCCACATCGGAAGAATTTTTCCGCAGAGACTCGTTGGGAAACGGGCAACGTCTCGGCGACATATTGAGACTGGGCAAGAACAATTGCACTCAGCAAAGCGACAACATGCTGCGCTATCACTTGTTTGGCGACCCGGCGTTGCGCATGCCGGTGGCAAGCTACAATATCGAGATCGACTCGATAAGCGGTCGCCCCATAGCTGAAAACATAGCGGACGCTCCCACCATCACGGCCCGCTCATCTTTCACGATAAAAGGACGAGTGACCGATGCGGCCGGAGAGACAGCGGCTTTCAACGGTCCGATCCAGTTCACTCTTTATGATGCGGAAAAAAGCGTCACGACCCACGGCTGGGGGACATCGGGCAAAGTATCCGTGTATCAACACAGGCCCACAAAACTTGCAACCGGAGGGTGCATGGCGACCGACGGCGAATGGGAGGCGACCATACTGATGCCATCGGAAATAGCCAACAACTACTCGCCGGCACAGATCACGGTGTATGCATATGACACAAACCTGAAAGCCGAAGCCAACGGCTCGACCGACAGACTCTACGTGTATGGATATAACGACGCCATCGAAGAAGACGCCGAGGGGCCGGAGATAGAACAATTCGGAGTCAACACCCTCACATCAACCGGAACCATGACAGTGCATCCGAATCCGGTGGCTCTTGCAGTATTCAGCGATGAAAGCGGCATCAACATGTCGGATGCAGGCATCGGACACAAGATGAGCCTGATTCTTGACAATGATAAGGTCTACGACGACGTAAGCAATTACTTTATTCCGGATCCGGAAGACAACACGAAGGGGAGCATCAGGTATCCTATGATGAATCTGGAGCCCGGAGCCCACGAGTTGACCTTAACGGTATGGGACAATGCCAACAATTCGAGCAGCGCCACCATCAACTTCAATGTCGGATTGAATTTGCGTCCGGACGTGACAGAAATAACAACCTATTATGACGCGGCAAATGACCGCTACAATATGAAAGTCACCACCGACCGTCCGCTATCATCACTGACATGCAAGCTGGAATGTTTCGACATCGGAGGCCAGCTAAGATGGCAGACAGAGCGCAAGGTGTATGTGGGCAGCGACAGCACATTCAGCTATGCCTGGGATCTGAAGGACATCAACGGCAACAGAATGAAAAGAGGCATCTATATGCTCCGGGCCACTGTGGAATCGGACGACGGGCTCTCGACAACCGAAAGTAAGAAAATTGCAATTCCATCAAAATGACAATATATGCGATAGTCAACAACATGATAGAGGGGGGAGCCGCAGTGACGGACTCCCCTGCTGTCTGGACCATTGTCTCAGGCGCCTCTATCCTGCAAGGGGGGAATCCATTTTTTGTGCCGGACTTCGCCAAGAGGTTTGAGGCGCGTCTTGCCCTGGCTGTGAAGATAGCAAAATTAGGGAAAGGGATCGCACCTCGATTTGCATACCGATATGCGGGAGCGGCGGCTCCATGCATCTTATTTACAGCTGCGGATAAACTTGACGATTTGCGCAGACACGGGCTACCCTGGACCCCCGCATTGAGTTACGACAAATGCATCGCCTTAGGAAATTTCCGCGACATCGAATTTTCTGAAATAGACAAAAGCCTCGTCACACTCAGACTCGAGACACCGGATTCGCACACAGAGAGCGCCTTGAATCAAGAGTCGCTCAAACCTGATATCACGGAAGCTATCAGGGCCATAAGCGTAGACAACACACTGAAAACCGGCGACATAATACTTCTTGGCGTTTCCGCCGAAGGACCGGAGATAGAGCCGGGACAAAAGGCAATCCTAAGCCTGAACGGGGAGGAAACGCTTAGATTCAACATAAGATAAAAGGACACAAAGATGCCTAAGCCCGTTATAATAAACAGGCTCTTCAAATCGTTATAAATGCATGACAACTTCAAGAATACTTTGCGCAATGGGAGCTGCGGCGATGGCTACATGTGCTTTTGCTGATAGCGGCAACGACATAAAGGACAATGAGTTCAATCCTATCCAGACCGGTGTGACCACCTTGAGCATCACCCCTGATGCGAGGGGAAGCGCCATGGGCAACCTGGGAGCGGCTACTGATGCAGATATCAACGCACAATTCTGGAACCCTTCGAAATATGCGTTCGCATATTCTCAAGGAGGAGTAGGCATCAGCTACACTCCATGGCTGCGCAAGATAGTGAATGATATATTTCTTGCTGACGTGAGCGGCTACCTGAAGATAGGAAGCAGCGACAATCAGGCGCTCAGCGCCTCGCTGAGATATTTCTCTCTTGGAGAAGTGATCGTCAACGACGTGGCCACCAACACCATTAACCCCTATGAATTTGCAGTGGATTTCGGATATTCAAGAAAACTGAGCGAGAAGTTTTCGATGGGCGTCGTGCTTCGCTATATATTATCAGATCTATCATATGAAGATTCGTATTCCGGCGACACAAATACCGCAGGATCCGCATTCTCAGTTGACTTGAGCGGATACTACACCACTTTCCCGATGATAGGAAGGAGCGAATGTCAGTGGAGCTGGGGATTCAACATCAGCAACATTGGTTCGAAAGTGAGCTATGACCATGGCACAAACTACTATTATCTGCCGACCAATCTACGTTTAGGAACAAATTTCACCTTTCCGCTTGCCGACTACAACCTGCTTTCGATAGGACTTGACCTGAACAAACTGCTCGTACCGACCAAACCAAGAGAAACTGACTATATAAATGCAGGAGGGGCATATTACGACCCCAACAAAGACGAGGCACAGAATGCCGAAGCATATGAAGAGGCCTTGCAGAAATGGGAGACAATGTCGCCGATCACCGGCATATTCAAGAGTTTTGCCGATGCTCCGGGGGGATTCGCAGAAGAGCTGAAGGAGATAAATGTATCAATCGGAGCGGAGTATTCTTACAATGACCAATTCTTCGTGCGTATGGGTTATAACTATGAAAATGCCATGAAGGGCGGAAGAAGCTACTTCGGATTCGGCGCAGGATTCTCACTGAATGTGGTAAGACTTGACGCCTCATATATGCTTGCTACCGCACAGAGTTCCCCTCTTGATCAGACTATGCGTTTCACCCTAAGCTTCGATATGGACGGCATACGAGACCTGCTGGGTAAACGACGCAGATAAGAGAGATCAGATACCGAAGGCCAGAGGCCAGTCTTCAGATTTCAGTCTTCAGATTTCAGTCTTAAGCTTTCTAAGTCTTATTAGTCCTATTAGTCTTATAAGCACTATAAGCCCTATAAGGCTTCGGAGATCTCTGAAAATAATAATTCTCAATTCTCAATTCTCAATTAGAAAAAAATTCTAAATTCTAAATTCTAAATTCTAAATTCTAAATTAGAAATATGATACGGATCGGACAGGGATATGATGTGCATAAGCTTGTGGAAGGGCGCGAGCTATGGATATGCGGTATCAAAATTCCGCATACACATGGACTGCTTGGCCATAGCGACGCGGATGTCGCGATCCATGCTCTGTGCGACGCTTTGCTTGGAGCTATTGCTTCGGGCGATATAGGGAAGCATTTTCCTGATACAGATCCTCGTTACAAGGGGATCGACAGCAAGCTACTGCTAAGCCATGTGATGAAACTCGTGCGTGAGAATAAATACCAACTTGCAAACTGCGACATCACGATCTGCGCTGAAGCTCCAAAATTTCGTCCATATATTGATGATATGCGGAAGACTCTCGCTTCTGTCATGGAAGTAGATTCCGATCAAATCTCAGTAAAGGCCACTACTACCGAAAAACTTGGTTTCACGGGTCGCCGTGAAGGAATATCAGCTCTTGCCGTGTGCCTCCTTACAAAAGAATGAAAATCTTCCGAGAACTCCCAAAACTCCGAGGACTCCGAGGACTCTTTTTCTCTGTCAAAAAATGAATCTAAACGAAAAGCAAACCAAGGCCATGGAGGCCACAGAAGGAAGGGTGCGAGTAGTAGCCGGGGCCGGCTCAGGCAAAACCCGCGTACTCGCGCATCGCTTTGCTTTTCTCGTCAACGAACTCGGCATTTCACCCGGCAATATACTTTGCCTTACCTTCACCAACAAGGCGGCGCAGGAAATGAAACACCGGATAGCAGGGATGGTAGACCGAGGGAATGTCAACGATCTCATATGCACCATCCACAGTTTCTGCGTCAAACTGCTCCGTAGGGAGATATACAAATTAGGTTACCCCAAGAACTTCACTATTATTGATGAGACAGATGCCAAAGACCTCGCAAAAGAAGCAATGCAGGAATTCGGCATTGACAGGAAAAAGAACACCGCGGAAAGACTTCTGAAAGATGTGGCAGCCCTTAAGGGATATGATCCTGACGGCTATATAGCCAAATACCTTATGCCGGGCGCACCCACCGGAGCTGCGGATGTCAAAATCAGATACATTCAGCTTCAGCGTAAGCAATTCGCACTTGATTATGATGACATCATCTATATGGCGACATATATCCTCACCCATTTCCCCGATGCAAGGAAATACTGGTGTGAGAAACTTAACTATATAATGGTGGACGAAGTGCAAGATTGCAGCGGTGATGACTGGAAACTAATCGAGATCCTTGCTTCCCACCACGGCAATCTTTTTGTGGTAGGAGACCCGGATCAGGCCATATATGAATGGCGTGGAGCATCGCCTAAAACATTTGTCAACTTCAAAGCTGACACCGACATCATACTTGACATCAACTATCGGAGCACTCCTGATGTGCTTGCCGTAGCCAACAGCATTATTTCAAACAATAAAAACAGAATACGCAAGGAATTGACGGCTGTAAGGCTCAATGAAAGGCTTCCGGTCTGGAATCACTGCAAAAGCGAGAGTGAGGAAGCCGAATGGATAGCTTCAGCCATCGAGAACAATGCCCTGGAGGGGAACCGATTTATCGATAATGCCGTGCTCTACCGCAGCTCATTTCTGTCACGCCGCATAGAGCAGGCCCTTCTTAAGAGAAAGATTCCATATACAGTATGGGGTGGAGTCAGATTTTTTGAGCGTAAGGAAATCAAGGATATCATCAGCTATCTGCGTCTGACCGCCAACGAAAATGACGACATGGCGTTTACACGCATAGTAAATGTGCCCGCCCGTAAGTTCGGCAGCGTGACCCTTGGCAAACTAAAACAATTAGCTGAGTCGGAGGGTGACTACCTCTACCCTACCCTTCGCCGACACATAAGCGAACCTGCTTTCGGGAAGAAACCGATCCGTGAATTTATCGACCTTATGGAGAATGCAAGACTGATAGCTGAAGGATTGAAAATCTCCGATCTTACAGAACGACTGATGCTGACAAGCGGACTCGACACGATGTACCGTACTGATGAAGAGGAAGAACGGCTTGAGAACATCGCAGAACTCGTCAATTCAATGATAGAATTTGAAGCCACAAGATTCGAGGACGGGGAGGCGGACTTGTATCATTATCTGAATGAGATAGCCCTTTACACCAATACCGACCATGAGCAGGACAAAGACAAGGTAAGGCTAATGACGATACATCAGGCAAAAGGACTTGAATATCCACACGTCTTTATAATGGGACTGACGGAAGGAGTCTTCCCCAACCACAGATCAATCCGGGAACGACGTATCGATGGAGAGGAAGAGGAGCGCAGACTGATGTATGTGGCTGTCACCAGAGCGAAGGATATGCTATATCTCACCGACTCGGAAGGATATTTAAATGAAAGCGGGGCTTTGAAATATCCCTCCCGGTTCATATCGGAGATAGCGGAGGGTTTGATCAGAATAGAGGGAAATCCGGACAAGACGCTTCTGGAAGGGACCAAAAATATGGTAAGAAGTCTTGATGAAGAATTAGGAGGAGGAGACAATGAGGTATGGAAAGGGGGCACAAGAGTAACCCACCGGATATTCGGAGATGGGATCATAGAGAGCTACGACCCGGCCTCCAAATCCTACAAAGTCAGATTCGGAGAAAAGGTGCGTCAGCTAATACCTTCAGTACTCAAGCCGCTCTGACACATATAAAAAAAGCCGGTTTTCACCGGCTTTCCCATTTTTTCAATAATTTAAAAGTCTCAAGCCAGCAAAGACTCGACATAGAGGTAGTCAGGCTCGTTGGTCTGTTCCTCAACCATCTTGCTTCCCAATACCTTTCCGTCTTTATCTATGACTACGACTGAGCGTGCCATTAGGCCACGAAGCGGTCCTTCTGCAAATTCAACACCGTAAACTTTGCCAAAGTCTGTACGGAATGTGCTGCCTGTCATTACATTCTTTATGCCATTTGCAGAGCAGAAACGCTGTGCTGCAAAAGGAAGGTCGGCCGATACGCATACCACTACCGTTTCAGGAAGATTTGACACTTCCACATTGAATTTCCTTACAGATGCGGCGCAAACGTCGGTGTCAATGCTTGGAAAAATATTAAGAACTACGCGCTTCCCTTTCAAAGAATCCAAATTGAAATCTGAAAGATCCTGCGCTGCCAAACTGAAATCGGGAGCCATTGCTCCAGCGATCGGAAGCTCCCCTACTGTCTTCACCGGAGCTCCCTGAAATTTAACTGTTGCCATATACCCTAAAACGCCCTTCCCCCTCCCTCGGTTCACTCGATATTAGACGAGCATAAAAATGAGATTACCCAACATATATATCCTCATAAAAATGTGGTGATACTACATTTATTCCACTATAAAAGTGAAAAAAATGCTTGTTTGTTCCCCAATAAAAATGTAACTTTGCAATATAATACAAAGATTCTCTATGAAAGGCTTCGTCAAGCAGTACTGGATGGAAAATGTCCCCCTCTTCGCCGTACACTCCTTCATAAAAAGATTATCCACGGAATAGTCCAACAGTGTCAACGTCACGATAAGTGGCGGCGTAGACTTTCATCTATCCAAGACAAAAAATTCTAAATCCTAAATTCTAAATTCTAAATTATTTTTTGTAATTTTGTATTTCATTACACTTTTTATGCAATTACACTATGAAACTGATAAAACTTCTGGCCTTAGGCCTCGTTATCGTAAACCTCAATACCTTGGCACAGAAAAAGACAGAAATACTGATCTGGGATGAAAATCCTCTTGAACAGACGGAAGAGAAATCAAAGAGGGTGCAGACACTCGACTATAAAACAGATGCCGCCATCACTGTCTACACACCGAAAAATCCTACCGGTAAGACAGTGCTGATGTGCCCCGGAGGCGGATATACACATCAAGCGACCGCTCATGAAGGACATGACATGGCAGATTGGTATAATGCTCAAGGAATCACATATGCCGTATTGAAATACCGGCTTCCATATGGCGACAGCAGCCTGCCACTTTCGGATGCCGAACAGGCAATGCGAATATTGAGGAAATATTCCAAAGAACTCGGAGTTGATCCGGGGAAAATCGGAATCGCCGGGGCCTCAGCAGGAGGACATCTCGCTTCTACACTCGCCACCCACTATTCATCATCGGAGACCCGTCCTGATTTTCAAATCCTCTTCTATCCCGTGATAAGCATGGATGCCAAGAAGACGCATATGGGATCAAGGAAAAGCCTGCTCGGTGAAAACCCGACAGACGAGTTGGTGAAACTATACTCCAATGAGAGCCAGGTCACTCCTGACACACCCAAAGCATTCATCATGCTTTCTTCTGACGACGGCGCGGTGCCTCCTTCAAACAGCATAGACTATTATACGGCTTTGCTCAATAATAAAGTGAAGGCATCACTTCACGCCTACCCTGCCGGAGGGCATGGATGGGGATTCCGCGACAAATTCCCATACAAACAACAGTGGACGGGAGAACTTGAAAAATGGCTTAGAGAGGAGATAAAATGACAAGACATGGCTGACTATAACGAAAACGACAACATATTCAACTTTGAATCAGAAGTCACCGAACAGAAACCGACATTTGAAGAAGGGGAATCTGAGGTGGAAATCGACACCCCGGCTAAGGTAGAGGATTCGGGATATGGCGATGATGCCATCCAGACTCTTGAATGGAACGAGCATATCCGCCGGCGCCCCGGTATGTATATCGGCAAGCTCGGTGACGGATCTCATGCTGAAGACGGCATCTATGTACTCATCAAGGAGGTTGTAGACAACTCCATAGATGAATTCAATATGGGTGCGGGGAAACGTATCGACATCTCATTGGATGCAGACAGCGGAGAAGTGAAGATACGCGACTACGGCCGTGGCATCCCATTGGGCAAAGTGAAGGAAGTGGCTTCCGACATAAACACCGGCGGAAAGTTTGACGACAAGAACTTCAAGAAGTCGGTGGGTTTGAACGGTGTCGGTCTTAAAGCAGTCAATGCCCTTTCGACTCATTGCGAAGTGACGAGCTATCGCGACGGGGAGTGTGTCAGAGTGTCGTTTGACAGAGGACGTCTTATCGAGCAAACCGACAAGATGCCTACAAGAGAGGAAAACGGAACTCTCGTATGCTTCCGTCCGGACGAATCCCTATTCAGAGACTACAAATTCAACTTGGAGACCATCGAGACGATGGTGACCAATTACACATATCTCAATGTAGGCCTCCACATCTATTTCAATGGGAAAAGATATCTGTCACGTCATGGTCTTCTTGACCTGCTGAAAGATAACATAACAGCAGAACCCCTTTACCCCATAATTCATTTGAAAGGGGACGACATCGAGGTGGTGATCACACATACCGACCAGAACGGAGAGGAATATTACTCATTTGTCAACGGCCAGCATACGACCCAGGGCGGAACACATCTGGCAGCATTTAAAGAGCATATCGGGAAGACCATCAAGGCCTTCTCCGGAAAGAATTATGAATATGCCGATATACGCAACGGTATCGTTGCGGCTGTCAGCGTCAGAATACAGGAACCGGTATTTGAATCTCAGACCAAGACAAAGTTAGGAAGTAAGGAAATAGCACCCAACAGTCCGATTACTATCAACAAGTTTATCGGAGATTTCCTGAAAAAAGAACTTGACGACTACCTGCACAAGCATACGGAAATCGCAAACGTAATGCTGAAGAAGATAGCGACAAATGAAAAGGAGCGCAAGGCCATGTCGGGGATCGCCAAACTTGCAAGGGAAAAGGCAAAAAAGGTGAACCTCCACAACAAGAAACTTCGCGATTGCCGTATTCATTACAACGACAGTCTGCGTCAGAATTCAAAAGAAGACCGGAGGGACGAATCAGCCATCTTCATCACCGAGGGTGACTCTGCAAGCGGAACCATCACGAAGGTTAGAAATGCCGAGACGCAGGCCGTGTTCTCTCTTCGAGGCAAGCCGCTCAACAGCTTCGGGCTTACACAAGAAATAGTGTATAAGAACGATGAATTCAATCTTCTTCAGGCAGCCCTAAATATTGAAGAGGGGATCGAGGGCCTGCGCTATAACAAGGTGATAATCGCCACTGATGCAGATGTGGACGGAATGCATATACGCCTGCTTTGCATCACATTCTTCCTTATGTTTTTCCCCGACCTTGTGAAGAAAGGTCACGTATATATCCTTCAGACCCCTCTCTTCCGCGTGCGTAATAAATTAGCCATACAAAGAAAGAAAGGAAAGAAGAAAAAAGCAGTCACGGAAGAGGAGAAGGATACGTATTATTGCTATTCGGATGAAGAAAGGGAGGCGGCAATCGCCAAGTTTGGAAAAAACGCAGAAATCACACGTTTTAAAGGACTTGGAGAGATCAATGCTGACGAATTCGCCGAGTTCATAGGTCCGGACATGCGTCTTGACCCGGTGGTGGTGAAAAAAGAAGATTGCTACGACCGGCTTCTTGAGTTTTATATGGGCAAGAACACTATGGACCGCCAGAATTTTATCATCGACAATCTTATAATTGAAGAGGAAGGGGCATGAGAACAGCTGTATTTCCCGGAAGTTTCGATCCATTCACGATAGGACATAAGGATATCGCTGACCGCGCCCTAAAGATTTTCGACAGGGTAATAATAGGCATAGGCTATAATATCAACAAGCCCGGAAAATCTCCGGTAGAAGAACGGATCAAAGCGATAAGCAAGATATATGAGGATGAGCCTCTTGTATCGGTAATGTCTTATACCGGCCTGACGGTGGAATTTGCAAAAAAACATAATGCCGGTTTTATCGTGAGAGGCATAAGGGAGGTAAAGGATTTTGAATATGAACGCAACCTGGCTGACACAAATTCCGCGATCTCGGATATAGAGACTGTGTTTCTTGCCGCCCGTCCGGAATTCGGTTTCGTATCGAGCAGCATGGTCAGGGAACTGGATGCAAATGGATATGATGTGAGCAAATTTCTGCCAACTGCGGAATCTGATTACACTTCATCACAAAAAACAAAAATATGAAGAAGATTTTTTATGCAATATTCACACTTCTGACAGCAGTGGCATCGGCACAGCAATTTTTGCCGGTGCACAAACTACAGTATGCAGAGCAAGCAATATCGCAACTATACGTAGATTCAGTAGACCAGAATCAATTGGTGGAAGAAGCCATCAAAGGGATGCTGAAAAGTCTGGATCCACATTCATCTTATACAAATGCCAAGGAGACTCAGGATCTCAATGAACCCCTCGAAGGGTCGTTTAGCGGCATCGGTATCTCCTTCAACATGTCGACCGATACTCTCTATGTGATTGAGACAATTGGGGGCGGCCCATCTGAAAGAGTGGGAATACTCCCCGGCGACCGCATTATCAAGGTTAATGACACCGTGATAGCCGGAGTAAAGATGCTCAATTCAGACATCATGAAGCGGCTTCGCGGTCCGAAGGGTACGGATGTGGATGTGAAAGTGCTCCGCTATGAATCAGGAAAGCCTGACACCATTGATTTCAGAATCACACGAGATGACATACCAATTTTCAGTGTGGATGCCGCCTACCTTGTGGAGCCTACGATAGGCTACATACGTCTTAATAAATTCGGAGGTGAGACACATAAGGAATTTGCCGAAGCTGTCAAAAAGCTCAAGAAAGAAGGCATGAGAGACCTTATTCTGGATCTGAGCGACAATGGAGGAGGCTATCTGAAAGCATCGGTTGATATTTTAGGTGAACTCCTTCCGTCAGAAAGTCTTGCAGTGTTTACAGAAGGCACACATAGTCCTAAATATGATTATTTTACATTCCCATCAGAAAAAAATCCTCTTTTCATGGATGGGAAGCTTGTGGTGATGATGAATCAATTTTCGGCTTCAGCATCTGAAATCACAGCCGGAGCCATCCAGGACTGGGATCGCGGAGTTGTGGTAGGACGCCGAAGCTTTGGCAAGGGACTTGTGCAGCGTCCGGTGCCATTCCCGGATGGATCGATGATGAGACTCACAGTGGCCCATTACTACACCCCGACAGGGCGCGACATCCAGAAGCCTTACGTAAAAGGACAGGCAGATGCGTATGCGCATGACATAATCGACCGGTTCAACAATGGAGAACTGATGCACGCCGACTCTATTAAATACATAGACTCGCTTAAAGTCAAGACACTAAGGCTCAACCGTCTTATTTACGGAGGAGGGGGCATCTCACCCGATATCTTCGTAGGGCTTGACACCACGGAAAACACGAAGTATTACCGCCAGGTTATGGCAAAAGGACTTATCAACCGCTATGCCATAAAGACAGTAGACAAAGACAGAAAAGAGATACTTGCGAAATATCCTACAGACACTGAGTTCATGCATGGATATAAAATAACTGATTCCCAGCTTCATGATCTCTATGACATGGCTACTGCTGAAGGGATAGATTTCAACGCTGAGGAAGCAACACTGAGCAAACCATTATTCTCAATGATTTTAAAAGGGCTGATCGGACGCGACATTTATGATTCGGCCACCTATTTCAAAGTATATAATGAAAGAGACCCGATGTTTAAAAGGGCTTTGGAAGTAATCAAAACGGATGAATATTCCAAAATACTGAAATCGCACAAATAAACATCATTAAGTAGCTAAGTAGCTCACAGAAATTAAACGATACATGTTCCAATACACCCGAAATATGAGACACTTGACTTTTGCACTTTTGTTAGGGATTGCCACATCAACAACGGCACAAAACACTGCGACCGGCAATCTTCTTCTATCTCAGGGAAGGCAGACAATTGAAGAGAAAGCCGAAAATGTAATTAATTCAGAATTGCCTACAGCAGATGGCCTGCCATCTGATTCTGCATTATTCATGCCTGTGGTGGTCAGAGATTTGCAAGAGATTCTTGCAACACTGCCGGAAAGCCCCAATAAGCTACCGTATAATGCCATTGTGGGCCCGTGGGTGTTTTCCGGGTACAGGAATCTCAAATCACGCTCATTTGAAGAAGCCATAGAGACTCTACATTCTCAGCAACACAATTACCTCAGCACACCATGGGAACAAAAAACCTTTCGTCCGGAATGGCTCCATGATGCATTGACTCAATCAAGGATTGCAGAAGATTTCATGTATTCTACCATGGTGAATTCTCCCCATACCATTCAGTACACATATTGGGATCTGCCGGTGCCTCCGCGCTTGCCTGAAGATGATGTGACTCTGGGATCGTATATCAGAAATCTTAACCTGCCGGAAGTGTCGGTAGAAAACGCGCTTATTCCTGAATTTGAACAGAAAAAGCGTCATTGGCTACATAAATTCAATACAGGACTGCAGTTTTCTCAGGCATATGTCTCAAAGAACTGGTATCAAGGCGGCAACAACTATCTCGCCCTACTCTTCAATTTCTATTGGGATGTGCAATTAAACCCGACATACCATCCCAACGAGATTTTCCAGAGCACTGTCAATTACAAACTCGGAATCAACTCGATAGAGCAAAATGCAGTAGGACGTAAATACTCTATTTCTGAGGATAATTTTCAGTATAATGTGAAATACGGTTTTAAGGCGTTCAAGAAATGGTTTTACACCATTACCGGACAATTCAAGACCCAGTTTTTCAACAACTACAAGACAAATACCGACATTCGCTCGGCATCGATTCTGTCGCCTGCAGATCTCAACCTCGGTATCGGTATGACCTACAGCTACGCCAATAAGAAAAAAACTTTCAATCTCAGCGCGTCGATAGCTCCGCTTTCATATAATATGAAGGTCTGCATCGATCCGAAAATCGAACATACTCAATTTAATATCGAGCCAGGGAAAAAGACTCACAGCGAATTCGGTTCGAGCGGAGAGGCCAACATGACATGGCAGGCCACATCCAACATATCGATGCGCACGAGAGTTTTCGCTTTCACCGATTATTCATATTTCCAGGGAAACATCGAGACAACATGGGATTTTGCCATCAATAAATTTCTCAGCACACAGATTTATGCCAACCTTCGCTATGACTCAAGTTCGGATTTCAACTTGAGCAAATGGCATCACTGGATGCTTAAGGAGATATTGAGTTTCGGTCTTTCCTATACTTTCTCCACCAAGTGATGAATAAGAGTCTGAATCAAACAATAAGGCATATCTTAATGTCGGCAGTGATATACACGATATCACTGCCGGCATTTGCTTTCTTTCCGGATAAAGACGAAATCAAGGAATGGTGTGATTCGGGAATTTTAGCTCCAATTGAAGGGATATGGGAATATCCGGAAGATGGAGCCCGGGTATTGATTAAAGCCGATCCTTCACATCCCGGAACCTATATGCTGACCATTATCAGCACTCCGGATTGCCGCCTTCAATATGGTGACATGATTGGCCGTCTTCATCCCACCGTAGACGCCAAACAATTTCGTCTGGAACAATGGACCCATAAAGACAATTTATCGCTTGGAAAGGCAGAGAATTGTCAGGCCATCCTTTCTTCCGACGGCGAAACTCTTAGAGTAAAATCACCGAAATTGAACTTCAGGATCAACCTACACACACTTCTTCCGAGATTTTGGAGAATAGTAAGGGTTTCATATAAAAATCCGGTAGAGGATTTGCCGGCGGGACTTATCAAAGTCTATCCGGGATATGACCATAACGGATCGTTAAAACGTAAAATCCGGATATTATGAAAACATTACGATTCAGCGGCTGGATTGCGACAATAGCAACGACCGTAGCGTTTTCAACGTTATCATTGACAACTGAAGCACGAAAGATCAAGACAAAACATTCAATTTCGCGGGATGTGGACAAAGCACAAACTTTGTCCGCAAAAGATGAGGGTGTGGAAATCGTAACTGCAGATTCAACAGGCTTCGAAGAAAATGTAAAACCGGCAATACGATTCAGCGGATTTGACAAAACAGCCGGAAGTAGCTATGAAAGCTTCTTTATTTCCAACGATCTTGACAGGGATGTGGCCGGAATGGAGGTGATCATCACATATTATGACATGAAGGATAGGCAGCTGCATAAACGGACAGTGCCTATTGACCGCTTTTTGGAGGCGGGAGAAACAATGAGAGTGGACATCAAAACATGGGACACCCAAAAATCATTTTACTACCATCGATCTGCCAAGCCCAAACGACAAGCGACACCCTTCACTGTCAAAATAGAGCTATCATCTCTTACCCTGAAGCCACAAACCACAAAAACATCCACTTTGTCAAAAGAAAGCGGAATATGGCCGTAAGTCTTGAAAATTTATTATGGCCTCTGAGCTCCGTCAAATAAAAGAAGTGAGTTTATTTACATGTCATGATCTGAAGCACCAGCTTATCTGTGGCTTGCATTGAATCACGACCTATGCTGGTCAGGTTGCTGATGGTCTCATCAACGTCGTCGGAAATTATTCCTTCAGCTGAAGTCACAGAAAATCCTTGCATCGCGAGCATTGCCGACATCATGGCTGTGCTGACACCACTTGAAATCTTCATGGAGCATGATGGTTTGGCTCCGTCGCAAATCATTCCTGTAAGGTTAGCTACCATATTTTTGACGGCATCACAGACCTGATCATATCCTCCCCCCATCAGAGATACCAATCCGCTGGCAGCGCCTGTAGAGGCCACCACGCAACCGCATAGAGCCGAAAGCCTGCCTAATGATTGCTTTATGTAGATAGAAGTGAGGTGACTAAGCATCAAGGCCCTAATGGTAGCCTCCTCAGATGCATTGATATCGTCAGCATATGACACGACCGGCATTGTAGCCGTGATTCCTTGATTGCCGGAGCCGCTATTGCTCATCACAGGCACCAGAGCTCCCCCCATTCGGGCATCACAGGCAGCCGACGTCAATGCAATGGCATGAGCCACAGGAGTATCACCAAAAAACTTCTCTCCGAAATGTATCACGGTTGAGCCGAGGCAGTGACCATATTTACCTTTTAAAGCATAATTTGCTGCAGCGAGATTCAGATTTTTTGCTTCAATAATAAAAGAAATCTCTTCGATAGGAGCTGTAGTTGCAAACTCGTAGACCATACGCATATTCAACTCCGGAGCCTTTTCTGACACATCTTCAACCCCACTCCCTTGCGCTGACATCTCATAAAGCACCTCACCATCTTTCTCTATAAGAATAAAATTAGTGTGAGAACCGGATATCACTACTCTTGCGACATGACCTGCCGCATAAGCCCTGACATCTATATGAAGATTGGAAGGTGCGTTTTCATCAAGCGAAATAGAGATTCTATTCTCAGAAATGAATCGGCGACCTTGCTCTACTACATCGGGAGTGACATCTTTAAGCACCTCCAGTTCATATTCAGAATTCCCGACAAGGGCACCGAGAGCGATCGCTATGGGAAGACCTATCATGCCGGTGCCGGGGATTCCGACCCCCATGGCGTTTTTTATGATGTTGCCACTCAAAAAGAGTTCAATCTTATCAGGCAATACACCAAGCGTCTCCTTTGCTTTAGCAACACAAAGCGCAACAGCAACAGGCTCTGTGCAACCCACGGCAGGCACTACTTCACGCTTAATCAACTCGATAATTTTCTCCCGCAGTAATTTTTCCATTATAAGAATTGGGCCTAAACGTAAGAATTAAACAATTTCCTGATCCTCAAAAGGAAGAGTATCGCGATGTGCCATTTCAATGCGTTTATTACGCCAACATTTGCGACACACCGCTATGTATCGGTCGTTGCCCCCGATCTCCACTTGCTCTCCTTCTGTGATTATTTCTCCATTTCCATCTATTCGGGCATTTACAATTGTCTTGCGACCGCAGCTGCAGGTGGATTTCACTTCTTCTATTGAATCAGCGATTTCAAAAAGACGCCGCGATCCCTCAAAAAGCCGGGTTCTGAAATCCGTGCGAAGACCATAGCATACAATATTGCATCCATAATCATCAACCACGCTTGCAAGCTGGTCGACTTGCGCGGCAGACAAGAACTGCGCCTCGTCGACAAGCAACCAGTCGGGAACACTGAGAGTCTGCTCAAAAATATCTTTCACCATTACATATAGATCCGTTTCAGGATAAATCCAAAGACATTCCCGCTCAATGCCGATACGCGAACGAATTACATTCTTCTTTTCCCTGGTGTCTACCACAGGCTTCAGACACATATATGCCATTCCGCGCTCTTCAAAATTATATGCAGTCGTAAGCAACATGGCAGTCTTTGCAGACCCCATGGTGCCATAACGAAAATATAGTTTTCCAATCCGATTCATAACGCAAATTTACAACTGAATAAGCAAATATGCAAGTTTTTTCCCATCAATAAGACAATTTTTGAAAAAATAGAGTTAACTTTGCAGTCGCAAATATAATCAGGCCAATGACAAAAATGAAAACATTCCACTCACCATATCCATTTCTCCTTGAATCCGGAGAAAAGCTGCCGGAAATAGACATCGCCTACCATACATTCGGGACACTGAATGAAAACAAAGACAATGTAGTATGGGTATGTCATGCATTAACCGCCAATAGCGACGTGACAGATTGGTGGCCACACACAGTGGAGACAGGATGTTTTCTTGACCCGGAAAGATGGTTTGTAGTGTGCGCCAATATCCTTGGTTCATGTTATGGATCTACAGGTCCGATGTCGATAAGTCCATCAACCGGACAACCTTATTACGATGAATTTCCAAAACTGACGATACGCGACATGGTGAATGCCCATATTCTTCTTGCCGCAGAACTTGGAATCGGACGAATAAATACACTTGTCGGCTGTTCAGTAGGAGGATTCCAGGCCATCGAATGGGCAGCCATGCAGCCTGACCGTTTTGACAAATTCATCTTCCTCGCGACTTCTCCGAAAGCATCGCCATGGAGCATCGCCATAGACGAAACCCAACGAATGGCAATACTCAGTGACCAGACCTATGGAGAAAAGCGACCGGATGCCGCACGAAACGGATTAGCGGCGGCAAGAGCCATCGGTTTGCTCTCCTATCGCGGACCCTGGGGCTACAACGCCACTCAACAGGACCCTCCTTCAGACAATATTCCTGACAGTCACAGAGCATGCACATACCAACAATATCAAGGAGAGAAACTATGCAGGAGATTTGACGCCTATTCCTATATGACGATTCTGGATGCTTTCGACACCCATGACATAGGAAGAGGAAGAGGCGGTGTAGAAAATGTGCTTTCAACAATAAAAGCTCCTGCAATAGTGATCGGCCTGACCACCGACATCATTTTCACACCGGAAGAAATGAGGGAATTGACACGTCAGCTTCCAAATGCCAAATATTTTGAGATCCAATCGGAGTTCGGACATGACGGTTTCCTGGTAGAGCATCAGCAACTCAACGATATTCTAACAAAAAATTGAAAAACGATTTTTTAACAAATGAAAGTTGCGTAAAATTTTGTCGGATAAATTTTTTTTTATAATTTTGCACTGCATTTCGCGCCAAGGCTCTTAAAGACGGATGTCAAATAGCATCTGCGCCCAACGCAACAACCAATAACATAACAAATTAAAATGTACGCAATCGTAGAAATCAAAGGTCAGCAGTTCAAAGCCGAAGAAGGCAAGTATCTGTATGTGCACCACCTCGGCGATGAAGTAAAGGAAGGCGA
>CAMWJD010000015.1 GCA_947174515.1 uncultured Porphyromonadaceae bacterium | reverse complement strand
TATTCTATCTTGCCTACCACTTTCCTGCTTGGACCGGCGTTTTCATGAGCCCGGACTGAAGGCTGGTGCATATCCTTAGGGAAATAGAGGAAGAAGGTGTCATTAGGCGCAGGGACGTAGGAGATTTCCTCGTCTGTAGTATAGTTCGTCTTGTCTTTGACCGGGTCGTATGGGCCTGTGGGGATGACATGCCCGGCAAGCCCCATCAGTTCGTCGCCAACGAAAGTGTACTGAAGGTCAATAAAATTCTCATGACTTTCAATTTTAGTGTCTTCGGCACTCTTCGGAGTGTATTCAAGGATATTTACCCAAAGTCTTCCCGGCACGATGTCGTGTTTCCCGGCTGACACATTATTAAGATCTGTGTCTTTGATCCATGCAAAGAGCGCATCCCAAAGTTCGGGATTAGCTGCATATTGCTCTGCAAATTCCACTGCATCGATGGTAGCATCTGCTTTAAGATTCAGACCTTTCGCCCATGCGCGGCTGTCTAACCATGCCTGAGCTTCTTCTTTACTGAAATTTTTCATATATAGCTTGATTACTAAACAATTAATAAATCACATTATCAAACACCCTTCAGAGTCAATGGTTGCCATAATTCCACTTACCATCCCAAGCGCAAGCATGCGCCCATGGAAAGAATAACCTGCATTGTATCCCATCTTCTCATCTCCAAGCATCAGCGGGGCATGGTCGACCCTCATCGGCACATTCGGACGCAAAATCTCAAAGGTCCTGATCACATCGATCAGTCGGGGATCAAGATGAGATGATTCCTTAAAATCTCCGTTGGATTGCGGCTGACAGATACGGGCATGCACGAAGTGCGTACGGTCCAGGTATTTCTTTGCGAGTGCCGGGACATCGTTGTGTGAGCCCGCGCTCAGGCTGCCGGCACAGAATGTCAATCCATTATGGGGGTTGGGGACTGCGTCAAGGAATGCCTGAATATCAGCGTCGCAGGTCACGATGCGCGGCAGACCGAGGATCGGCATTGGAGGATCATCAGGGTGAACACACATATTGATGTCATATTCATCGCAAACCGGCATGATAGCCTTGAGAAAATATGCCATGTTGGCGCGAAGCTTGTCGGCGTCTATGCCTTTGTATAGATCAAGAAGACTGCGGAATTTTTCCACCGGATTCTGATCCTTCTCTGAAATGTTTCCGTTGACGAATCCTTGTGTCTTTACGATGATATTGTCCACGAGACGCTTTTCAGCTTCTGCGTCCATCCTCGGAGCGACTTCTTCCCTCATCCTGCGGAGTGTTTCTTCATCATAATCCTTTTCAGCACCCTCACGCTTAAGGATGTGGATATCGAAATATGCGAATTCCGCGCGATTGAAATAAAGATTGGAGGTGCCATCAGGATTCGGATATTCAAGATCTGTCCGCGCCCAGTCAAGCACAGGCATAAAGTTATAGCATATGGTCTTAACTCCTGCTTTGCCAAGATTTGCAAGGCTTATTTTATATTTTTCAATAAGCTCATCGCGGTCAGGTCCTCCATATTTGATGGATTCGCTGACAGGGAGGCTTTCTACCACGCTCCAGCGCAGGCCGTGACTTTCGATGTAATCTTTCATCTTGTTTACTTCCTCCTCGCTCCATACTTCACCGTTGGGAATATGATGAAGAGCAGTGACAATACCCTCCACTCCAATCTGACGGAGCATATCGAGTGTGATCTTATCGTTTGGTCCAAACCAACGCCATGTCTTTTCCATATTATTTGTTTTTAGAATTAATTTGCTTAAATGTCAGCATCGGTTATAATGCTATTTTCTCATCAATTTCTTCAATACTTGATAATTGGCATCGTAAAGCGTGCGCAATGCCCGTGGCAAGCGTGGCCCTAATATCATCGCCCCGATGGTCATTCCGATCAATATCTTGATCTCGACTCCATGATTAGGACCAATGAAAGCAGCCAGAAGCCCGACCATGCTCATAAATGCCACACACACTATCAATCCCCATAATGCCTTCAAATATCCCGATATTCCCATATGATATTCTTAAAAAATGAGTGTTAACGTTGTATGTATTTACGGCCGTTCTTGATTACTATCCCTTTGTAAGAACTATCTACTTTCTGTCCCCAAACATTATAGGTAGTGGATTCATCTTCATGCTTGCCTATCATGATTTCATCAACGCCTGTTTCGATATCTGAGCCATCGATATAAGACTTCTCACTCACAAAAAAGAGTATTATCCTGCTTGGAGCTGAAGCTATTCTCTTATTATAGGAATATGTGTATTGATCGCCTTTCGATGTGGTGATGGTCGAATTCATTGTGAACTCTCCATAGTCATTATAGGCAGTGTACATATCTACGATTGAGCCGTTCATGTCAGTCTTAAAAGTGTCCCAATTGAAATTACTGAAGCAACCCTCATTGCTGCCTGACGTGTTATCCCAGTTGTCGCAGCGTATGCCGAAATATTCCGTGTAATCACTCGCTCCGTGAGTCGCTCCGGCTCCATAGAGAGCCCAGTTGTGCCAATTGTCTGCCGCATCGGAGTAGTTATAGAAATGAAATTCTGCCGAATCGCCTTGTTGCAGCACATAGTCGGAAGTGGAAAAATTACTCCACCATCCTGCATTAAGATTTTTCTGTTGCGATACAGGATAGTACACCTTTGTCTCGGGCTGATAGTTTTCATCACGGGTTTTGCGTGTAAAAGGTCCGATATTGAGCACATAGCCGTCGCTTTGCAATTCTATTGAGAATGTGATGGCGTGTCCATCTTCTGTAGGAGTATAATGTCCGGATTCAGAGAGAGTTGCGGGTTCCGGCTCCCCGGTTTCGGCATTTCTTGCGTCTACCTTAATGTCGACATTGTCGGTTTTGGGCGCATCTTTCTTTATCTCTGAATCTTCAGTGCCTACAAAGTCTCTCATAATTTTCTGATAAGCCTCGGCGATAGCAGCTTTCGGTGTGTTCTTGTACATCCACATGGGCACCCCTTGGTTGCTGGTTGCTGTGATGCATATTGCAGGCATATTGTTATAGCCATCCACATTCTGATTAAGGGCAACGCCATAGTATGCCACAGAGCCGAGCTTTATGGTAACATAGGATTTGTCTTCTGCAGAAAATTCCCATGTTCCGGTGCGGTCACCCGTTATTTTGCCATCAGACGACAATGTCACTGAAACCGGAGTGGCTTCTGCCATTTTGGAGTGGTTGAGTTTATAAGGGTGAATAAGCATCTTATATGTACCGGCAATTTCTTCCGGCGTAAATAGCCGGCGGCTTTCTATATCCGCCTGGCGTGTCTGTTTGCCCGTGAATCTGAATGGAGATGCTACAATCCAACCTTTTTCATTGACAAACAGCTGGCGGGTTCTAACCTGAAATCCTTGGGTGCCGTTGTTGAACTTAGTGTGATATACCACGAAAGAATCGCCATCTGTATCTGTTATGGCTGAATTGTGTCCTTCCGCACATTCTCCGATGGTCATGGTGCCCCATCCGTTCATCGCTCCTAAGATCTTCACCCCTTTATTTGTCTGGGCATTAGGCCCATAGTTCAGCTGATATTGGGTGTAAGTGGCAGATGTCCCGATTCCATCGGTATATGGACCATCAGGATTCATTGAGCGGAATACGCGCATTTCATATCCGCCATCAGGTGCAAGACCTCCATATGTGACAAATAAATAATAGTAATCTCCTATTTTCTGTACATAAGCTCCTTCTCCCGACACGTAGCAGCCCCCGGCTATCAGCTTACCGAAATAAGGATCGCTAAGATATCCGGTAAAAGATGCTCCATTAGGAGCTTTGCCGCTATAAGTCTTGGATTCGTAAGTGTAAGTGTAGTCACGAAGTCCTGTGTCGTTGTCAAGTTTGATTATGAAAATGCCTCCTGACCATGAGCCATATACCATCCAAAGCTGGTCATTGTCATCATAAAACACGCATGGGTCAATGCAGTTTGGCCAAAGATTGCCCCATGCTGAAGTTTTGTATCGTGCCGGGAGTTGGTCGAGGGGCCCCAATACTATCTCAAGATCAGTGTCCTTATAAGATACGCTCTTGCCGGAATAAGATTGTCCGTTGAAGCCGCTGCAAATGATCGGAGCCTGATAGGAGAAAGGCCCCGAAGGATTGTCTGACGTCAGCATTACGATGGTGGATGCCCAATAGTCGCCATTGAGAGAAATATACATACACCATTTTCCCATATTCCGGTTATAGATCACGTCCGGAGCCCATTGATCGCCTGCAATCCAATTCGCTTCAGTAGTAGGTTGACGGTCGCCTACCTTGATGCCGGCGTATGTCGCGCAGAATGCTCCTGCATCGAATGATGGCAATGTTTCGCTGACGATCTCACCGTTGCGTGACACCTTCACCGTGTGCTCCGGTGATGTTTTGAATTCCTGAGAATAATTTTTAGTGTAGACCTTAGAACTCCCGATGTTTGTCATATTAAGCAAATCGGAGGTTTTTGCAAATCCGATGTGCGAACCCATTATGTAATATGTAGCATCTCCGGAATTATAATATATTGATGGATCGTGAATTCCTATCTCCCGGTATGATGTGGATGTCGTCATTGAAGTGACATCATCAACATTAAGTTCAGTTTGAGCCTGCCCTGCAAAGGCTGTCAGAGCTCCTAAAAAGATAATCGCTTTCCGTAACATGATCATGGTTAGGTTTTGTTTTTGATAAGTAGCTCGCAGAAATCATATAAAGATACTGTTCATGCTGCTTGATTTTTATATCGTTTAATTTTTGTGAGCTACTTATGTGCAAAGATAATACTAAAATTCAATATTTGCAATAAAATAGTTACCATGTTGTGGATTTTAATTAAAAGTCATTTGGTGATGTGATATATATTTGCTACCTTTGCCGTTGCTAACTGTGTTAAAAAATTACAATAGGCGTCATCTTGCAGCCGTGGGAATGGATGCTCCGACCTAAAGGATTCAGAAAGTAAATTAAAGCAATGAAAATTCTGCTTACCGGTGCTTCCGGTTTGCTCGGAGGTTATATGCTTCCGATTCTTCAAAAAAATAACGTCGTGACTACTCTTCAACGTCACGATGCTGACGTTGTTTGCGATCTTGCCAAAGAAACGCCTGATTTGAGTCAATATAGTTTCGATTTGGTGATACATGCCGCAGGCACTTCTGATAATTCCGAGGCTATTGACCTGAATTATGAGGGCACGAAGCGACTTCTTAAGGCTCTTGAGAAAAATCCTCCTGAAGAATTTGTCTATTTGTCAAGTTGGGAAGTATATAGTCCTGATTCCGGTGAAAATGTAAAGGAAGATCATCGGTTGTGGGCAGTCTCTAAAGCTGGTCAGTCAAAGGCTCTCGCCGAGGAGGTCCTCTCCAAATGGTGTGAACAACATGGAGTTCTGCTCACTATCCTGCGCCCGGCCCGTATGTTCGGAAAAGGGATGAAGGGAGAAATGGCAAATTTGTTTAATGATGTCGTGCATGGTCGATATTTGCATGTCCGTGGCAATGACGCCCGTTTAAGCCTGGTGTGCGCCACAGATGTGGCGGAAGCAGCCCAAAATCTCCATTCCATCGGTGGAATTTATAATATTTGCGACGAAAAAGGGGCCACCTGGCTTGAATTGGCGGAGGCTATGAGTGCTAATTCAGGCGCAATGAAGCGCCAGATTGCACTTCCCGAAAAATGGGCGGCTCTGGCATGGAAACTCATTCCTTGGATTCCGGCTGTGCGAGCATCATTGTCTCCCGCTATTCTGGATATGCGTAAAAAGTCACTGACTCTGTCGGCTGAGCGAATTAAAGAAACTCTCGATGGTTGGAATCCTTATCCGACTTTGGAGGTCATTTCAAGAGAAAACCGTTCATACTCATATTTGGATAAATGATATGAAGATGCAAAACGATTAAAAATGGGAGTTGAAGGAGAAATATCCATATCTGCAAAGAAAGGGCTGATGGCCCTTTCTCCAATGTTTTTATTCCTGTCGCTTTATGTGGTGGTTTCCGTATTGATCGGAGATTTTTATAAGATTCCCATATCCGTGGCTTTGCTTGCGGCCTCGATGTGGTCGATAGTGATCTACAGAGGAAAAACTCTTAAAGAGCGGATAGAGACTTTTTCCCGATCCGCTGCTGACGGCGACATTATCTACATGATATGGATATTTGTGCTCGCCGGTGCATTTGCTTCGGTTGCAAAAGAGATTGGGGCTGTAGAAGCCACAGTCAATTTTACTCTTGGAATTTTCCCTCCTCGTTATATAGTCCCAACGCTTTTTGTAGCCGCTTGTCTGATATCATTTTCAATCGGCACTTCTGTCGGCACAGTAGTGGCCCTCACTCCGTTAGCTGCAGAATTGGCTTCTGCGGAAGGAGGAAATGTGGCATTTTTTGTCGGCGTGGTGCTGGGGGGAGCTTTTTTTGGCGACAATCTGTCGTTTATCTCCGACACTACGATAGCCGCCACGCGCTCTCAGGGATGCCGCATGCAAGATAAATTCAAGGTAAATCTATGGATAGCGCTCCCGGCAGCCGCAGTCACTCTCGCGTGTTATGTCATGTTTGTGCCTGAGGTGTCAATCGTTGAGGCATATGATTCGGGAGACCCTTGGTTGATGCTCCCTTACTTTGTGGTGATTGTGACGGCGATCATCGGAATTAATGTCACTCTTGTGCTGACATTGGGTATCGGATGTGCAGTGTTGATGGGGTGTCTAAGAGGAATAAGTCTGCTTGATATGGCGGGTTTTGCAGGTTCCGGCATCGAAGGGATGGGAGGCTTGATAATCATCACGCTCCTTGCATCAGGAATGCTCGGCGTGATAAAAGCTTGCGGGGGAATCGCTTATCTGCTCAATGTGCTGACAACCGGGATTTCCGGCTTGCGAGGAGCGCAATACACTCTGGCGATATTGGTCGGGATTGTCAATCTATGCACGGCCAACAATACGGTGGCAATTATTACAGTAGGTGGCTTGGCTAAGGATATCTCTGATAGATTTGGAGTCGACCCTCGGAAAAGCGCTTCGATTCTTGATTCCGCTTCGTGCGTGGTGCAATGTCTCATCCCGTATGGAGCGCAGACTTTACTCGCCACTTCGCTTGCGGGAATCTCTCCGGTGGCTCCGTTCCCTTATCTTTATTATCCTTGGGCGTTGGGGGGCACCCTTATCCTCTCAATTGCATTTCTCTTTCCAAGACGCTATTCCAAAAGATAACGGGTGACACCGATTTCCCTGAATTGATCGGCTGTTTTTTGTGTCGGATTCACCAATATTGTAAGCCCCGGATATGCTGAAGCCGTAGGTATGTCGTCGGGATGGTCTGTTATAAATGATTCAAGACGCAGATGAGCATTTGATAAAAGATGCTCGATATTATCGTGCTTCGCGTAGCCTTTCATTTCTTCATAATTCCCGATTTCATCGGTAAATTTGGTTGCGATAACTCCATCATATCCCAATAAATTGCAAAGAGGAAGCGTATATTCTTCCAACGCTGCTGTCGCGATATAAGAAGAGCATCCAAGTCGCCGGCGTGAGTCCACAAAGTCCTTGACGCGGTGATTTATTTTTGCGGCAATAATGTGAGCTAAGCTTTCCCAATCATTTTCATGAAGATGTTTGCGTGCGATCTTTGTCAGATGCCATTTCATGTTTCTATGATCGATCAATCGGAAATAACGCAGCATTATCAGGCTTGATGCCATTATGGCAGCTCCCGGCGCTTTCCTTTTCAATAGCAACGTGGGAAGTCTGCGCATGAATATGTGCATGGAGTTGGCAGTTAGCAGTGTCCCGTCAAGATCTACAAATGTAGCTCCTTTCATCGGTTCTTGTAATCGTTCGACCATGGAAATCTAATCAAGGTTTTGTTTTTGTATAGTGCATAATCGGCATCGATGCGCGGGCGCGCTGTCGTCACTGTCATAACTGCGATGCGGATTGTGATGTTCGGGTTTGTTTTTTTCAACGTTTCGGTTATGGCAAACAGTGTGTCGCCGCTGTCGATTGCATCATCTATAATGAGAATTTTGGGGACCTCTACGGTTTTTAATATATATTCTAAGCCGGCCGGGATATTCACTTCCGGAGTGGCGACATTCCCCTTAATTTTACGATGGAATGAGAGAATTTTGGATTCCGCCATCCTCAAAAAATCAAGAATTATTGTCGGGAGGTGTTTTAGAATTTTGCTTATTGTTCCGTTTTTTGTCTTAGTGGATGGACGTTGAAGTTCTACATCATATCGTGCGTCGTATCGTTCTTTCCGGAAATGTTTGCAGAGAGCGTCGCATACGAATGAGCCGCCACGTTTTACACCCACAATGGCATCGAAATGCATATCATTTTCAATCATCCCGGCAAGCCGGATGGCGTGTCGGTCGAAGGCCAATGTGTCAAATGTCAGAACTTGCATAATAGTTTTATTACCGGAATTCCCGGATAAGATATCAAGGCTCCGAGTTTATTTTTCAATCTGACTTTCCCATCATTTAATTCATTCAGGCGTTGTTCCTTGATTACTTTTAAACATCGCTCTTTCTGCTGCGGATTGTCAATGCCATTTCTCAGCATTTCAATCAAGATATTGAAATGTGCGCTGAAGCGTCGGTCGAGAGCTGCCTTGTATAGTGCCGGAGAACGGGTTTTCATGTGTTCCACGATTCTGTCTGTGACATCAAGGGCATCCAGTCGGGCTTCACTCCATTTATTGATGAAACTGCCTGGAGTGTCCCGATAGTAATACACCACCCGATCCGTTATGCAGATTTTTTCCACTCTTTCAAAAGCTTGATAAAAGAAATCAAGGTCTTCATATCGGCAATTGCGAAAGAATAGCTTGGGATCATTCATAAAGACTGATTTATGATAAAGCACTCCACACGGGCTGTTGAGCATTATTTTCTGATATAGTCCGATAAGTATCGCAGCGTCAGCGTTGATTGTCATGGAATGTCCGATCCCCCGTGGATTGGCTTTGGGGACTTTTCTTACATATTTGCCGGCAATTATGTCCGCTCCGCTTTTCGAGGCATGAATTGTCAATACTTCAAGGGCATCCGGGGGCATTACGTCGTCGGCATCCATAAATGCAATCCATTCTCCTCCGGCTGCCTCGATTCCTCTGTTACGGGCTGTTGATACTCCTGCATTTGCCTGATTGATAAGCTTAAAGCGGGAATCTGACTCAGCAAAGTCTCTGCATATTATTTCCGACCCATCCGTCGACCCATCATTGACTATGATCACCTCGAAGTCCGTATATGTCTGTCTTCGCAGCGACTCAAGGGCCTGCGGCAGCAATCCTTCTCCATTATATACCGGCACTATCACGGAAATCATATCTGCAGTTTGAAATCTATTGATTGTGTTGCAAAATTAATGATTTAAATTGGAAAGTCCAAAAGAAAGAGCCACTACGGTGTCGCAGTGGCTCTATATTTTTATTTTTTTCAGGATATTATTCTTCAGGCTCTTCTACGAAGTCGTCTTTCCCAACTCCGCACACCGGGCATACCCAATCGTTAGGGATATCCTCAAATGCTGTTCCGGGGGCTATGCCGCCATCAGGATCACCTACTGCCGGATCGTAGATCCAGTCGCATACTTCACATCTGTATTTTTTCATAGTCAGTATAATTTAATTGGTTTCTGTGATATTATAACTCCTTATTTCATCAAATGGTTCATTTTAGAATGAAATTTCTAAGTATTTTATTTGGATAGATGAGAGTTTTTTTATTATTTTTGCGTTTGCATTCAATGAAGTTGGCTGATCAACTTCATAATCGGAGATAATAAATAACGTCTTAACTATAAAATACCATGGATAAATATCAAGAAGTGATCGCTGCCTCAAAGGTGACAGGCGATGATGAAGTAGTAAAGGCCGAAGTCAAAAAAATTGTGGATGAAGCCGGTAAATATTCGTCAAAAGAAGTATATGAATTCCTTCTGAATTCAATTGACCTTACCACTCTTGCGACCGATGACAGCGTGAAGAGCGTGGTCGCATTTACCGAGAAGGTGAACAACTTTGACAGCGACTATCCTCAATATAAGAACGTGGCTGCGATTTGTGTCTATTCCAATTTCGCAGAGGTGGTCCGTAATACTCTCGACGTTCCCGGCGTAGACGTCGCTGTAGTAGCCGGATGCTTCCCAAGTGCCCAGACTTTCATTGAAGTAAAAGTGGCTGATGTGGCAATGGCGGTACTCGGAGGTGCGGATGAGGTAGACATTGTATTCCCCGTTGGTATGTATAAGGATGGCGACTATGAGGGCCTTAGCGACGAGATCATTGAAATGAAACGTGCGGCTCGTGGCGCAAAACTTAAAGTGATTCTCGAATCCGGACTTTTGAAAAATGCTGAAGATATCCGCAGGGCTTCCATCCTTTCACTCTACAGCGAAGCGGACTTTCTCAAGACTTCCACAGGCAAAATCTATCCTGGTGCAAGCCTTGAAGCTGCATGGATAATGTGTCAATGCATAAAGGAATATTATCAGGCTACCGGCCGTAAGGTTGGCTTCAAATGCTCAGGAGGTGTCCGCACTACTGAAGAAGCCCTTAACTACTACGCAATTGTAAAGGAAGTGCTTGGCGATGAATGGCTTTGCCACGATCTTTTCCGCATCGGTGCAAGCTCACTTGCAAACGCCGTGCTTTCAAGTCTTGAAGGAACTGAAATAAAATATTTCTGATATATAAGTTTTGATATGAAGCTCAATCGGATTATAATCACTTCGGTTCTTGTTTTTGCCTTTTCGTGCGTGATTTCGGCGCAAGAGGCTGCCCAAAAGCGTCTTATGACATTCGGAGTGGCTTTCTACAACCTTGAAAACCTCTTTGATACGATTCCAAACAATCCCCTCGGACGTGACATCGAATTCACTCCGAACGGCGATAATAAATGGGATAGCGCTAAATACAACATCAAGCTGAAAAACATGGCATATGCTATTTCTCAGATGAAGACCAAGGTGACCCCTTTAGGACCGGCTTGTATCGGTGTCAGTGAGATAGAAAACCGCTCTGTGCTTGAAGATCTTGTGAAACAGGAATCGATTAAAGATCTAAATCTTCAGGTGATACATCACGATAGCCCTGACCGTCGTGGCGTTGATGTGGGATTGCTCTATAACCCACGACTGTTTAAACCCATAAATGTCACCAATCATTTTCTTGACATCGGGTATCCGACTCGTGATCAGATGTGTGTGGTAGGTCTGCTTGGGGGCAGCCGGGTAGGCATAATTGTCAACCACTGGCCGTCGCGCCGGGGCGCTAAATCCGGGTGGAGCCGCGATGCGGCTGCGGCGTTGTCAAAACATATAGCCGATTCCTTGCTGACTGTAGATCCTAAGATGGCCGTGATAATAATGGGAGACCTTAACGACGATCCCTCCGACAAGAGCTGCGCTGAAGTGCTCGGTGCGGTTAAGAAGGAGAAAGACTGCAACCCCGGAGGATTCTTCAATCCTTTCTGGGAGAAACTCGACAAGGGAATCGGCAGCTACATCTATAGGGGACATTGGGATCTGTTTGACCAGATAATTATCAACTATAATCTTCTTCATGGAGAAAACGGCTTGAAATTCCATACCGCTGAAGTGCTTAACAAGGAATTCCTTAAGCAGGAGGATGGTCAATATAAGGGTTATCCGAAGCGTACTTTCTCCGGGGGAGCCTGGCAAGGGGGATATTCCGATCACTTCCCGACTGAAATATTCTTGATTAAGGAGGTGAAATAAACTTAAAAATTAACCTATCACCATAAATTTTATGCGAAAATTTATATCTGTTATAGCGGCTTTTATATTTGCGGCATCCGCAATCGCCGCTACCGGAGTGAAGGGAAGGCTAAAGAGTTCTGAGACCGGAGCTCCGGTGGCTGACGCTAATATCCTGCTTCGGGATCAAGGGCTCTTTACGGTCTCTTCTGCAGACGGATATTTCTCTTTTGAGTCCTGCGCCCCGGGAAAAGACATGCTCCAGATCGTGGCTTTCGGTTTTGAGGATCTTTATGTAGATATTGATCTTAAGGAGGGAGCGACTGCTGATCTGGGTGTCATCAGCCTTACTCAAAGTGCTGATGACAATTATCTGATGACATCTGATGAATTCATATTTGATGAAGAGCAAGTGATGGAAGACGAAGGCCTCAGCCAGAATGTCGGCACCATACAAGGGGCTACCGATGACATTTTCTATCAGATGTCAAACTATAATTTCTCTGCCGTATATTATAAGGCTCGCGGTCTTAATTCAGATTGGCAGACCACCTACGTAAATGGAATCCGTTTCAACGATCCGCTTCGCGGTCAGTTCAGCTTCAGTTCTTTAGGTGGCATGACCTCTACCGCTTTCCGTCAGCGCACCACAACACTTGGCAGCGATGCCGCTGCTTATGGTTATGGATCAATCGGAGGATCGAGCAATGTGACAACCTATGCTTCGGAATATGCTCCGGGTTTCCGCGGTAGCGTCGCTTATACCAATTCCAATTATATGCTTCGTGCACTGTTCCAATACAATTCGGGCCTTAATAAAAATGGATGGGCGTTTTCCGCTTCTGTCATCGGCAGATATGCTGATCAAGGAGTGATTGCCGGCACTTTCTACAATAGCGTGGGGTATTCGCTTTCGCTTCAGAAGGTGTTCAACAGTCATCACTCCCTGAATCTTTCCACGTGGGGGGCTCCTACTCAACGCGCTACTGCCAAGGCCACTACTAAAGAAGCATATGAACTTGCCGGAAGCAATTTATATAATCCATCCTGGGGATGGCTCAATGGCAAGAAGATCAGCTCTCGCATCACTGAGACGTTTGATCCCACCGTGACTCTCAACTGGATTTGGAAACCAAAGGATGGCACCACTCTCAACACCGGATTCGCGTTCCGTCATAATGGATATGTGCGTTCAGATGTGACGTGGTACAACACCTATGACCCGCGTCCTGATTATTACAGGAATTTCCCATCTTATTATGCGCCTACTGCTGAGCCCGGCACTACTCTTTACGATACTCAAATGGCTCAGTATGACTACATGACCGATATGTGGCGTAATGATGAGTCTTGGCGGCAGATCAATTTTGATCAGATGTATCAAACCAACCTTTTGAATCGGAATCAGTTTGACCGAGATCCTGATCTGAAAGGTCAGTCAAGTTATATGCTCTACAACAAGCACTCCAATTTTACATTCTGGAGCCTGAACTCAACTCTCAGCCATCGTCTTAACAATATGATGTCGCTGCAGGGTGGTGTTTCTTTCAATTATACCGACGGCCATTACTATAAGACAGTAAGGGATCTTCTTGGCGGCCTTTTCTGGCGTGATGTCGACTCTTTCTCAGAGCGTGATTTTGCCGGCAATCAAGATATCTTGCAAAACGACCTGAACAATCCAAACCGCAAGGTCACGGAGGGTGAGGTGTTTGGCTATGACTATAATATCCGCAATTATCTCGGACACATTTGGGCTCAAAATCAGATTAATACACGCCATTGGAACTTGTTTTATGCCGTTGAGGCCGATTTTACGTCTTTTCAACGTATAGGACATATGCGCAACGGCCGAGCTCCCGAAGATTCGTACGGCAAGGGTAAATCTCATTCGTTCGTGACAGGCGCCGGAAAAATTGGTGTCACCTACAAACTCGACGGTAGAAATTATTTCACTCTCCATGCTGCCGGTGGAAACAGAGCTCCTTTTGCCACTAATTCATACGTAAATCTTGAGGTGAAAGATGAGGCGGTGCGTAATCTTGATACTGAGAAATACTTTAGCGGAGATATATCTTACACTTGGGTCTATCCTCGTTTCCGTGGTAGCATAACCGGTTATTTTACCCATATTTGGGATGCCAACCGTCATAGTTTCTTCTGGGATTATGATGCTAATTCCATGATGAGCTATACCCTCACCGGACTTCAGACTGAGCAGAAGGGTATTGAACTCGGTTTGGAATACAAGATCTGGGGCGATCTTTCAATTCAGGGTGCTGCTAACGTTTCTCTATCTCAGTATAAAAATAATCCGATGGGCATACGTTCTTATACAAATGGTGCTTACGAGGATATCGAACGTAGAACTTATCTCAAGAACTACCGTATCGGTTGCACACCCCAGCAGGCTTATAGCATTGCCTTGAAATATAATATCAATAGATGGTTCTTTGAGGTGAATGGCAATTTGCTTCTTGACAACTATGTGGATATCTCCTACACTCGGCATGAAGAAATGCCGGGTCTTTGGAAATTCTGCACTTCTGCTCAGGAATATGAGGCTCGACGTGCTGAGATTCTCTATCAGGACAAACTCAACAATGCCTTTGTGATGAATCTTTCCATCGGCAAAATGTATTATACAAAGTTTGGTTCTCTTAACTTCAACTTGAGTGTCAACAACCTTCTTAACAACCGCAATATCCAGATGAGTGGCTATCAGGAGCAGAAGTTTGATTATACAAACTATAATGTGGGCAAGTTCCCCAATAAATACACTTACGCCCAGGGTATCCGTGTGTTCTTCAACGTTGGTATAAGATTCTAAATTGCAATAATATGAAAAAAACATATAGAAAACTAATAATGGCATTGCTGCCAATGGCAGGCTTCATGGCTGCTTGCGAAGGCGATCTGGCTGTCCCTCCTGTTCCGGAGCCGGAAGGCATAAGAAATGATCAGGGTGTCATCGGTCAAGGCACACCTGAAGTCCCTTTGACTGTATATCAGGTATCAATCGGCACTCTCCCCGAAGGCATGTCTAAGGCTTGGGTGTGCGGATATATAGTCGGCTCGGTAAATTCCGATATCGCAGCTTTTATTAATGATCAGACAGTAGAATGGGAAAAGCCATTTTCAAAAAAATCCAACATCCTGCTTGCCCCATCTCCGGATTGTCGTGACCTTTCTAAAGTCATTGCTGTCGGTTTCACTTATGGCTATGACACCAGAAGCCAACTTAATCTTGCAGACCATCCCGATATGCTTGGACAGCAAGTGAGCATATATGGCACAACAAATGTGAAGTATTTCGGCCAGTATGGTATGAAAGACGCCACATTTTATAAAAAGGGTGAAATAGGATTTCCTCTTGATGACGCCCGATTGGAAATAGTCGGAGGAGAACTTTCCGATGGCGTGTATTCCCTGTATAGCGACGGATATATCGCTCACACTATGGTCGGATCTTCCTACATGTATGGCTATATCGCCAATCGAAACGGAAATGTCGTAAGTGCGGAAGGTCCGCAGGGTTGCTTCGATTTCACGTTTACTAAAAATCCCGCGAACGGATATTTCACTATCATGCAGAGCGATGGCCGATATCTGACACGCAACGGGGGATCGCTCAATTGGGCAGGATATGACTTCACTGATAATCCGCAGGATGCCGGTGCTCAGTGGGAGGTGAAACCAGGAGAAAACGGAACTTATATAATCAGGAATGTCTCTCTGGGAACTACCATTCAATTTGATACGCAGTATTCTTCATTCGGCCTTTATACCGGTGAAAGCAGAAGTTTTCCTTATATTGTAAAACACATTTAATGAATTGTCATGATGAATCTTAAAAAAATTACGGCCTTCCTGATTGCGACGGTGATGCTTTCAATGGCGGTATCCTGTCAGGACAATTATGATGCACCTGAGCTTGAAGTGCCGAAAGCGGAAATGATTCCCAATACTACTATTTTACAGCTGAAAAAGGATTTTCAGGAATTTCAATCATCTACCGGCAATGCCACTTATACAGTCCCCTCTAAAGTTAATGCCGACAACGGAATTGAAGAGCCTTGCATAATCCGTGGTTTTGTGGTGTCTTCTGATGCCACCGGTAATATCTATCAGTCTCTCGTGATTCAAGATGAAACTGCAGCCATTCAGTTTAGCATCAGTCGCGCCTCGCTTTGGTCTCTTTATCCAATCGGTCAGGAGATCGTGGTGAATGTAACCGGTATGGTGGTAGGAGTCTATGGCAATCTGATTCAGATTGGCGACTACTATGAAAATGGAGGCGAGCCTCAAGTCGGGCGCATGCTTTATGCTAAGTTTATGAATCAATCCCAACTCAACGGCCTTCCAAATGATAATTTTAAATATGTGTCTTTTGACGCTGAGTGGCCTTCTGACCGTCCTTACATTATTGCCACTTCTATTGCTGAGGTTAATGAACTTACCGGTAATGATGATGCTGTGACGCGTATGCAGAGCCAGCTTGTGAGGTTTCAGAACGTTCATTGGCAAGACGCCGGAAAAACTACATATGCCGAATACGAAGAGTCAAGCCGCCGATATATCCTCGACAGCAGCAATAACTCACTGATGGCGTATAATTCCGGCTATTCCACTTTCTACAATGATGTTTTGCCGGAAGGTACCGGTTCGGTTGAGGGAATTCTGAGTTATTATGGCTTTGATGGTACTTCCGATCCTTGGCAGTTATTGCTCCGTTCTACTCAGGATGTCAGCTTCGGTGATGTGCCGGGTACTAAGCGGAATCCTTATGGAGTTGCTGATGTGATCGCTCTTGATGACTGCGGTCTTGATGCTTGGGCGGAAGGATACATAGTGGGTGCCTTTGATTTCGGCGGCAACCCCGTTTTTGGTGTCAGTGATGATCTTATCGATGACAATGTCCTTATTGCCGCCGAGGCTTCGTGCAAGGATGTGTCGGAATGTGTATGCGTCCAGTTGCCTGCCGGAAGTATGCTTCGACAGTATGCCAATCTGCTTGATAACCCCGGTGTCATTGGCAAGAAATTGACTGTCAACGGAAGTTTTGCACCATATTATAAAATGCACGGCATCCTTGTTGCCAATGGTTCTAAATCTGAGTTCTCTATTGAGGGTGTAGATTTAGGTGCCGGTGAAGGCAACGGCAGTGCTGATGATCCTTACACTGTGGAGTATGTCATTGGCCATTATAAGGAAGCCGAGGCTGATGTATGGATGACCGGATATATCGTCGGTTTCATGGACGGCCAAGCAGGTGCTGTGTTTGGTTTGCCGGAGGGCGGAGCCGATTATAATGGCGCCAATGTGCTTGTGGCTTCTGATCCTTCTTGCAAGGATGTGGCTAAGTGCGTATATATGAAGTGCAACAGAAATGCTGTCGGCTTGAAGCTCAATCCCGATAACCTTGGCAAGAAGATGAAAGCGCAAGGTGGATTTTTGACTCAAGATAATATGGCCGGATTCAACGCTTCTTCGGTCATTATTGAATGAATTTATGAAGAAGTATATCGCAGTTACATTGCTATCCATGGCGTCGATGGCCGCTTATGCTGATTATAAGCCCGGCTATTACGATGCCATGGAAGGCAAGACGAAGGAAGAATTGAAGCAAGCGGCTCGCAGTTGTGTGGAAAAACACACTAAGTTGAATTATTCAAATCTTCCTAATTATTGGATTGTCTCTGATGTTTATCCCGAACTTTATGATGGACTGAAGAGATGGTGGGACATGTATAGCAACAATGTCTATCTCATTCAAAACGGTCAGACCGGCAAGGCTTCCTTTTCTGCCAATAATATGCAGCGTGAGCATGCCGTGCCAAAATCGTGGTGGAAAAAGGGGAATGATGTGGAGTACACTCCCGCTTATACAGACATGTGGAATCTTTATCCTTCGGATGGTCCGGCTAATCAAGCTAAACTCAACTATCCGTTGGGCCCCGTGAAGTCGGCATCCTACGACAATGGCCTCACGAAAGTAGGCGACGCCATGTCAGGATTCGGAGGCGGCAGCAGTAAGGTTTTCGAACCGGGAGATGAGTATAAGGGTGACTTTGCAAGAGCTTTCTTCTATATGGCAACCGTCTACGATGATCTTCCGTGGGCTTACACATATATGTTTCAGACCAATGAGTGGCCTACGCTCCGGAATTGGGCAAGCGCTATGCTCCTTGATTGGGCACGCCAAGACCCGGTGAGCCAAAAAGAGATTGACCGGAATGATGCTGTTGAAACTTGCCAAGGAAATAGAAATCCCTTCATTGATTTTCCTCAACTTGCTGAATACATTTGGGGTAATCGCACTTCTGATGTCTTCTACCTAAAAGATCAGGAAGGTGGAGGAGTGACCATCCCTCCTATTGATGGCGACCCTGAACTCACGATGCCTGTCAATGGCATAGGTGTTGATTTTGGTGAGGCGGCTGTCGGTAAGGGAGTGTCAGTAGTGGTGCAGATTAAAGGTAAGAATCTCACAGCTCCTCTTAGCTTGAGGATTACCGGAACTGACCGTTCTGATTTTATCCCGGATGTGACGGAAATTCCGGCTTCCGTAATCAATACACGTGAAGTATATTCTCTTCCTGTGATGTTCCTCCCTGAAACTGAAGGCAGCAAGACTGCCAATCTTGTGATTTATGACGGAGGACTCGGTGGTGGTAATAATGTGACTGTGAGTCTGAGGGGTGAAGCTTTTCCTGTCCCCGAACTTTCTGCGCTTGTCGCTTATGAGGCATCGGATATATCCGATCATTCTTATGTCGCTTCTTGGAGCGCGGCTCCGGAGATAATTGATTATTATGTGCTGAACCGCGTGCGCTATTTTGAAGATGAAAGTGAAGGCGAACTTATCGAATGTAATGGAACTTCATTTTTGGTGGAAGGGCGAGATCCTGATGTGATGGAGAGTTATACGGTGTATAGCTCCCGGTTGGGATGCCTATCTGAATCTTCCAATTCGATTGTTGTGGCTTACGATACCGGCGTAAGAGGAATTGATGATACAGTTCCTTTGGAATATGAGGTTGGTGAAGGATTTATTCGAATCCTGGGGGATGCTGAATCTGAAGGATTCTATGTGGCGGATATATTCGGAAATGTCATAATAAATGAAGATCGTGTCAGAGGCGGAGATGTCTATGAGTTGAATTATAAAGGTGTCGCTGTTCTTGTGGCAGGTGGCAAGTCAAGAAAGATTTTCCTAAAATAATGTATATAGCTTGCATATTTATAGCATATGTTTCTTGATGGATATATAAAGTCGGGTTATTT
The DNA here is from genome assembly GCA_947174515.1 of uncultured Porphyromonadaceae bacterium. GTDB lineage: Bacteria > Bacteroidota > Bacteroidia > Bacteroidales > Muribaculaceae > Lepagella. Next base: position 6,947 of record CAMWJD010000015.1, on the reverse strand, counting down.
GTATTAAAATGACAGTATTTTCGGTGAGTTCTTTGGTAATTATGAAAATTGTCGTTAAATTTGCATTCCCGATTTAAAGATAAATCCCCATAAGTAGAATCTACGAACTTAAATAAAAAAATATGTTGCCTAACACAGATGTCATCACGAAAGATAGCGTGGTGATTAGATTTTCAGGAGACTCCGGCGACGGCATGCAGCTCGCCGGCAACATTTTCTCCAATGTCAGTGCCGGTGAGGGAAATGCAATCTCTACATTCCCCGACTATCCGGCTGAAATTCGTGCACCGCAAGGATCCTTGAGCGGTGTGAGCGGTTTTCAGGTGCATATCGGACGAGGAGTCCATACGCCGGGCGACGTGGCTGATGTGCTCGTTGCTATGAATCCGGCTGCGCTTAAGACCAATCTTCGCTATCTGAAGAAGGGTGGCATCATTATCTGTGACAGTGACACTTTCCGTCCTGCCGATCTTAATAAAGCTGAGTTCGCCACAGACGATCCGGTATCAGAACTCGGAATTGACCCTGAGCATATCATGCTCGTGCCGATGACGACTATCCTCAAGTCAGCTCTCGCTGATTCCGGAATGGATCAAAAGGCTATGATGAAGTGTAAGAATATGCTTGCGCTTGGTATCGTTTGTTGGCTTTTCGATCGTCCTGTGGAGGGAGTGCTCCATAAACTAAAGGCTAAATTTGCTAAAAAACCGGCAGTCTATGAGGCTAATGCGAAAGTGGTGCAGGCCGGTTGGGATTATGGTCACAATACTCACGCGTCGATGCCTACTTACCGCATTGAGACAGAAGCTGTAAAACCCGGTGTATATACAGACGTCAATGGCAATACAGCCACAGCCTGGGGCCTTATCATGGCATCTGAAAAGAGTGGACTTCCATTATTTCTGGGCAGCTATCCTATCACTCCCGCCACAGATATCCTTCATGAACTTGCCAAACGTAAGGATTTGGGAGTGAAAGCTTGTCAGATGGAAGACGAGATTGCCGGGGTTTGCTCTGCTATCGGTGCATCTTATGCCGGAAATCTTGCTGTGACTTCCACTTCCGGTCCCGGTCTTGCATTGAAGAGTGAGGGAATTGGCCTGGCCGTTATGGCAGAGCTTCCGCTTGTAGTCATAGATGTGCAGCGTGGCGGACCTTCCACCGGTCTTCCGACCAAAACGGAGCAGACCGACTTAATGCAGGCCCTGTATGGTCGCAACGGAGAGTCTCCTGTATGTGTGGTGGCTGCCGCAAGTCCTGTAGATTGCTTCACAATGGCCTTCGAGGCAGCACGTATTGCCCTTGAACATATGACCCCGGTGATTCTGCTTACTGATGCTTTCATCGCTAATGGATCAAGTGCTTGGCGAGTGCCCGAAGAAGGAGATTATCCGGCAATTAAGGTGCCTTTTGTCAATAAAGAGATGATAGAGGCCGGTTGGACTCCTTATATGAGAAATGAGGATACTCTTGTTCGTTATTGGGCTATTCCCGGCACAGAGGATGCGATGCACCGTGTCGGTGGTCTTGAAAAAGATGCGAAGACAAGCGTTATTTCTACCGATGGTGCCAACCATGAGAAAATGGTGCTTACGCGTCGTCAGAAAGTAGCGGACATCGCTAAGGACATTCCATTGATTCAGATTCAAGGGAATGTTGATGCTGATACTCTGCTTGTCGGTTGGGGTGGCACCTACGGTCATATGCTGACTGCTTGTGAGGAATTGAACGGCAATGGCACTCCCGTGGCGCTGGCTCAGTTCAGATACATCAATCCGCTTCCGGCTAATGCTCTCGATGAAATTCGTAAATATAAGAATGTGATTGTAGCTGAGCTTAATACGGGTATGTTTGCCGACTATTTGCAACAGAAATTACCCGGCGTGGAGATAAAGCGCATAAATAAGATCGAGGGTCAACCTTTCATGGTGTCTGAAATTGTGGATGGAGTCCTTAATCATATTAACAATAAATAATTCCGGTGACAATGGAAAACAATAATTGCATTTTCGTCCCAGGCGATTTCAAGAATGGAGCAAGCGTCCGCTGGTGTCCCGGATGTGGAGACCATGCTATTCTCAATACTCTTCATAAAGCGATGGCTCGTTTAGGTGTGGCGCCTAAGGATACTGTGGTTGTCAGTGGTATCGGGTGTTCATCACGACTTCCCTATTATATGAATACCTATGGCATGCACACTATTCATGGTCGCGCAGCTGCCATTGCTACCGGTGTGAAGACATCCCGTCCCGAACTCACGGTATGGCAGATTTCAGGCGACGGCGATGGCCTTGCTATCGGTGGCAATCACTTCATTCATGCCGTGCGCAGAAATGTGGATATTAATATGCTGCTCCTTAATAATAAGATATATGGTCTGACCAAAGGGCAGTATAGCCCTACGTCCAGCCGAGGCACCGTCTCCAAGTCCAGCCCTTATGGCACTACGGAAGATCCGTTTATTCCTGCTGAGCTTTGTTTTGGAGCGCGTGGTAATTTCTTTGCCCGTTCTTTTGATGTGGGTCTCGATATCAGTGTCGCTGTGATGGAGGCCGCTGCCCGTCATAAGGGAGCTGCCGTTGTGGAGATACTCCAGAACTGTGTCATCTTCAACAATGGGATTCATGCCGAGATCGTGGATAAGGAGGTGCGCGACGATCATACCATTTATCTTAAGCATGGTGAGAAAATGATATTTGGCAAAAACCATGACAAGGGTCTGGTTCAGGATGGCTTCAACATTAAAGCTGTCACGATAGGGGAGGACGGCTATACTCTTGATGATGTCCTTGTCCACGATGCTCATTGCGAAAGCAATTTCCTGCAGCAGCAGCTCGCCATGATGGATGGCCGTGATCTTCCGTTGGCTCTCGGTGTGATTCGCGATTATGATGCTCCTACTTACGAGGCTGAAGTGGCCGCGCAGGTGGCGGAGGTGAAAGGAAAGAAAAACTTCTCTTCACTTCGCGACATGGTGCTTAAGACTTCCGATACCTGGACAGTGGAATGACCTTAAAAAATCGAGATTTTTGGCAATTTTTGCCCTGAATGATGAGAAAAATATGCACAAACATCAAAAAAATGTGCAAAAATAGCTTAAAAATTTCGCTATATGAATTTTTTTAATTAGTTTTGCAGTCGGAAAAAAAGTAAACTATATAATTTCTAACTCAAAACTATCAAGATTATGTCTGATATTGAAAACAGAGTAAAGGCGATCATCGTCGAGAAACTCACAGTAGACGAGAACGAAGTAACACCGGAAGCAGGATTCAGCACTGACCTCGGAGCTGATTCTCTCGACACAGTAGAACTCATCATGGAATTTGAGAAAGTGTTTGGAATCACAATTCCTGACGAGGACGCAGAGAAGATCTCTACTGTAGGCGACGCTATCGAGTATATCGAAGCTCACGTTTAATCACGACAACCGCACATTTCTCTCAAGATAAAAGGTTTCCATCCTCGAATGAGGAGGAAACCGAGTCTTGAGAACGTATCATGTGAATAATATGGAATTAAAAAGAGTTGTAATTACGGGCCTCGGTGCCCTCACTCCCATCGGCAACGACGTTGCGACCGCTTGGGAAAACGCCAAGAAAGGAGTCAGCGGTGCTGGCCCTATCACGCATTTTGACGCATCCCTCTTCAAAACTCAGTTTGCTTGCGAAGTGAAGGATTTCAACCCCGCAGATCATTTTGATCGCAAGAAGGCTCGCCAGCTTGACCTCTATGCAATGTATGCTCTCAAGGCGGCTAACGAAGCCATTCAAGATGCCGGACTCGAAGATGAAAATCTCGACAAGAACCGTATCGGCGTAATTTTTGCAGCCGGTATCGGAGGCCTTCATACTTTTGAAGAGGAAGCCGGATACTATGCTATGAATAAGGAGAATGGTCCGAAATACAATCCTTTCTTTATTCCTAAAATGATCGCTGACATCGCAGCCGGACAGATTTCTATCGACCATGGTTTCCGCGGTCCTAACTTCGCTACTGTTTCAGCATGCGCATCGTCAAATAATGCACTTATTGATGCATTCAACTACATCCGCCTTGGTATGGCTGATGCTATTGTGGCTGGAGGTGCAGAGGCAGCTGTTTATCCTGCAGGTGTCGGTGGATTCAACTCTATGAAAGCGCTCTCTACCCGCAATGACTCTCCTGCTACCGCTTCTCGTCCGATGAGTGGTTCGCGTGACGGGTTTGTTATTGGAGAAGGCGCGGCGGCCCTCGTGCTTGAGGAACTTGAGCATGCTAAAGCCCGTGGTGCCAAGATTTATGCTGAAGTGGCAGGGGGCGGCCTCAGCGCTGACGCTTATCATATCACCGCAACTCACCCGGAAGGCCTTGGAGCTACTCTTGTAATGGAAAATGCTCTCAAAGATGCCGGAATGAAGCCGGAAGACATTGACTATATCAATCTTCATGGCACTTCCACTCCTGTCGGAGACTTAAGCGAGGCTAAAGCAGTCAAGAAAGTTTTCGGCGACCATGCATACAAAATCAATCTTAGCTCTACAAAGTCTATGACAGGCCATCTCCTAGGAGCAGCCGGTGCGCTTGAGGCTTTGTTTACAGTTAAAGCTGTGACTGACAATATCGTTCCGCCTACAATCAACCACGAAGAAGGTGACAACGATCCCGAAATTGACTATAATATGAACTGGACTTTCAATAAGGCCCAGGAGCGTGAGATCAACGCAGCCCTTTCAAATACATTTGGATTTGGTGGACATAACGCTGCTCTCATTATCAAGAAATATAAGGAATAATCAATATTCCCTGATTGCTTAAGACGGTTTCAAGTTAATGCTTGAAACCGTTTTTCATAACATGGAAAAATTTTGAGTTTTCAATAAATTATCTTAAATTTGCAATAATTATTATTAACAAAAATCTAAACAACATGAAGAAACTCTTTATGCTTTTTACTGCATTTGTTGCCGCAATAGGCGCAATGAATGTATATGCCGCTAATTTCGGTGAAGGCGAACTCGCTGCGCCTTCTGTCTATCCCGTAAACAAGAGCAATATGATGAACCTTGCCGGTGGTGTCAATCTGACATTCGCATCTAATGTGAGTGCAGAAGGCAAAGCCACTCTCGGTGATAAGGAAGTGGAACTTATTGCCGTAGACAATCAGGTTTTCATACCCTATCAGGGACTTGAGCCTCTCACTGAATACACTCTTACCATCCCTGCAGGCGCTATTGGCAATGACGAGGCTCAGAATAAAGAAGCTCTTGTTTATACATTTACTACCAGAATGGCCGATGTGCTTTATTTCTCCGACTTCAACATTTACCCTGAAGGCTTCTTTAACAAGTTTGGCAATCTATCAGATAATGTAAACCTCATACCAACGAATTCCACCAATGTTACTGAAGAAGTTGGCGGGATGACTTTCTTCTCCGGCACCAAGGGTCGTGTTGTAGCAATGAAGGGTGTGTTCAGCACTAATCCTGAAGCTGACTATGGTCCTTTTGACGAGACAGAAGATGCAGGAGCTTCCACTCAGGCTGTCCAGCTTCTTGCCGGAGGGAATGCTCTTTATTTGGAATTCCCTGAAATGGAAGGTCCAGTCGATGTGACTTTGTGGCTCGGTAATCCTGAAACTACAGCAAAGACTGTAATCCTCACCGACGAGAACGGCGATACAAAGAATCCACTTGCTTCTTTAGAACTTCCGGCTGCAAAAAAGATCAAGAAATTCACATACTCTTACCCATATAAAGGCGCTGTTAAATTCCGTCTCTACAATATGGGTAAAAAGGTAGACGTGAACGATGCTCTTTTCATCAAGAGCAAAAACGAAGGTATCGATAAGCCTGTTTATAAAGATGAAGAGGCTCCTGTGCTTCTTTACTCATGGCCTTCTTCTGCTCCATATGCTCCGGTAGAAGGTAATATCGTACTTGTCTACAACGAACCTATCGTGGTTGCCGAGAAAGCGAAGGTAAACGGGATCGAGACTGAAATCTCTGTAAATGATAAAACTGCAACAATCGCTTATTCCGGTCTTGAAAAGGGAAAATCATACAAAGTCGAGATCCCCGCTATCGCTGATGAAGCAGGAAACGCTACTCAAGCTACAGAGATCACTGTTGATACGGAAGCTGACGACGTGCTCTTCTATACCGACTATAACTATTTCCCATTCAGCTATTGGGATAAGTTCCATATCTATCCTATAGAAGGGGGCGCTGACAATGGTGATATCCTTGCAAAGAATTCCACGAACCAGACTGTAGAATTCGGTGACATCACTTACCATGTAGGTGCGACTGCAGGGCGTGTGGTGGCTATGGGTAAATCAAACCTTCTCGGTTCTGACAGTGAGGCTTCTCAACGTTGCGCGCAGATCATCGGTGGCGGCAACGACCTCTACGCTCAGTTGCCCGAAGTGCAGGGCCCTGCGGAAATCACTCTCTGGATCGGTAATTCCACCGAAAAGGAATTCTCATTTGAACTCCGCAATGGTGATTCAGCAGAATCACTGACAACTTTCACTACCGTCGCTGAAAAAACAATGCAGAAGTTCAGCTACAAATATGGTGAGAATGATAAGGTGACCTTCCGTATTTACAACTGCGGCAACCAGTTCAATCTCCACGATATCCTCGTGGTTAAGGATACTCAGTCAGGTATCATTGCTGCTGACAATGCTGTTACTGAAGTTCCGGTGGTCTATTACAACCTCCAGGGCCAACGTGTGGCAAATCCCGCTGCAGGCATCTTCATCCGTGTGCAGGGTGATGACGCCAGGAAAGTCGTTTTGAAATAATCTGAATTAAATAATCGAGGGGAAAAACATTCCCATGGCTATATATTTCGCCCGCGCCCTAAGCGCGGGCGTTATTTTATCGTATATGCTTATCATAACTTCTCAACTCATAAAACTTTTTCAAAAAATACTTTGAAAATTCCTTAATTTATCCTAATTT
>CAMWJD010000014.1 GCA_947174515.1 uncultured Porphyromonadaceae bacterium | reverse complement strand
CGCCGAATCGAAAGCCGGGAAATCAAAGACCGGCTATAGTGGAGTTAAGGTGCGGATGGTATCAAGGATGGAAAGCGCTTCGGAGACGGTGGGGACATCGGCAATAAGGAAAGAGCGCTTGCCGTTGATGTCTCGAAGTTTTGTGCGCTTTGGATCAAGCTGAAGCCATGCCAACATACGCCCGAACGCCGTAGAAGCGTAATATGCGGCATTTTCCTCTCCGACAAAGTAAATATACATCTTGCCGCCTTTGAGCGTCAGGCGCTCGATTCCAAGGCGTTTTGCAGTAATTCTGAGCGGCACCACCTTGATGAGTTCTTCAGTAGTGGCCGGAATAGCACCAAACCGGTCTTTCAATTGAGCACGGAACTCCTCAATTTGCTCAGCGTTCTCCATATTGTCGAGTTGCTGATAGAGCGAGATTCGCTCGCTTTCCTGAGGCACATAAGAGGGGGGCAACCTCAACTCCAGATCACTCTCTATGGCACAATCAGCCACAAATTCTTCCTCTCCCGGTTTGGTGGTCTCGGCAAATGTGTCGGCAAACTCCTCCGTCTTCAACTCAAGAACTGATTCCTTCAATATCTTCTGATAGGTCTCATAACCCAGATCGGCAATGAATCCTGACTGCTCGGCACCCAAAAGATTGCCGGCTCCACGAATGTCAAGATCCTGCATAGCTATATGTATGCCACTTCCCAGGTCGCTGAAACTCTCTATCGCCTGCAACCGGCGACGCGCCACAGGAGTCAATTGCGCCCCCGGAGGCACCATGAAATAGCAAAATGCCTTTCGGTCGCTTCTGCCCACACGTCCACGCAGCTGATGCAATTCAGAAAGTCCGAAATGATGAGCATTGTTGACGATTATAGTATTGACATTTGGCATATCCACACCATTCTCTACGATTGTAGTAGAAAGAAGGATATCATAGTCATGTGCGGCGAAGTCGAGTATAGCCTTCTCAAGCTTCTCCGGAGGCATCTGTCCATGTGCCTTAATCACACGGGCATCAGGCACCAACCTATTCAACATATTCTCCAACACATTCAGATTCTCTATACGGTTGGATATGACAAACAACTGACCATTGCGAGAAAGCTCAAAATTGACAGCTTCCTTGACCATGTCGTCATCAAGGGTGGCCACAGTCGTCACAACCGGATGGCGGTTGGCCGGGGGCGTATTGAGCGAGCTGAGATCTCTCGCTCCCATCAGCGAGAACTGCAAAGTGCGCGGTATAGGAGTGGCACTCATGGTCAATGTATCCACATTGACTTTCATCTGCTTCAGTTTCTCCTTGACAGCCACACCGAATTTCTGTTCTTCGTCCACTATCAAAAGACCAAGATCCTTAAACTTGACACCCTTTCCGATAAGTTTATGGGTACCGATAAGAATATCTATCTTTCCGGCTTCAAGGTCAGCGAGAATCTGCTTCACCTCCTTTGGCTTTTTAGCCCGCGAAATGAATTCAACACGCACCGGAAGATCTTTCAAGCGCTGAGAGAATGTGCGGTAGTGCTGCATGGCGAGCACCGTGGTCGGCACAAGGACGGCTGTCTGCTTGGAGTCTGTGGCAGCCTTGAAAGCGGCACGGATAGCAATTTCTGTCTTTCCGAAGCCCACGTCGCCGCACACAAGGCGATCCATCGGACGAGGACTCTCCATATCCGACTTTATAGCTTGGGTCGCCTTCAACTGGTCAGGGGTATCCTCATATATGAAACTTGCCTCCAACTCATGCTGCAGATATGAGTCAGGAGAATATGCAAATCCTTTTTCCTCCCTCCGGGCGGCATAGAGCTTGATGAGATCGCGGGCAATGTCCTTCATCTTGCTCTTGGTGCGGTCTTTAATACGATTCCAGGCTCCGGAGCCGAGTTTATTTATCTTTGGCGGCACACCTTCCTTGCCACGATACTTAGAAAGCTTGTGGAGTGAATGTATCGACACAAGAATCATATCGTCGTTCTGATACAGGAGCTTTATCATCTCCTGAGGGCTTCCGTTGGTGTCGGTCTTAATGAGCCCTGCAAATTTTCCGATACCGTGATCTATATGCACGATGTAGTCGCCCACCTCAATCTGATTCAGTTCTTTCAGCGACAGGGCAAGCTTTCCGCTGCGGGCCTTATCAGACTTGAGACTATATTTGTGGAAACGGTCGAATATCTGATGGTCGGTAAAAAAGCATGTTTTTGTGTCATGGTCCACAAATCCTGCATGGATCGTCTGTGCCACCGATGTAAAAGCAATGTGATCGCCACGATCGGCAAAAATTTCCTTAAGTCGCTCCCCTTGATAAGCGGAATCGCTGAGAATAAGCAGACGGTAGCCGTCAGCCAGCATTTTCGTGAACGATTCTGATATGATGTCGAAATTCTTATGATAGAGGGCCTGCGGTGATGTATTGAATGTCATGACCGCATCAGCACCATGAGGGGAGGCAGTCATTCCAAACTGGAAGATACGGAAACTTTCAAGCCTATGTGCAAAATCTTCCGCATCCACCACTTTCTGCATTGCTTCCGGATCACCTTCCTCGGCAATAGCCGCGGATTCGGAATACTGCTGAGAGGCGATGTCGCGTACGGTGGCCACAAGCGCTGAGGTGTCAGCAACAAAAAGACATGTTTTATCACCAATAAACTCAAGCAATGACACTCCATGCCGTCCGCTTCCTTCAGCCGCCGAAGCTGACACTATCGACACATCGCCCAAACGCTGCTCTGACAGCTGAGTCTCGACATTAAAAGTGCGTATGGAGTCGATTTCATCATCAAAAAAGTCTATTCGGTAGGGAAGCTCGTTGGAATAGGAGAAAACATCAAGAATTGAACCTCTCCGGGCAAATTGACCCGGTTCGTAGACATAGTCAACTTGTCTGAATCCCAATTCCTCAAGTCTATCTTCCACTTTTGATATGTCGGCTTTCTTAGCAGTGGAAAGCTTAAGAGTGTTTTTCTCCAATTCCTCTTTTATCGGAACCCTTTCTGCAAGAGCCTCAGGATATGTCACTATCCATCCTATTTTTCCTGCTCGCCAACCGTCGAGAGCCTCGGCCCGCAAAATCTGCTGAGGTGCATCTATACGCCCGTATTTGATATGGCGCTTATATCCTGAAGGGAAAAAAGCAACTTCACATTCAGCCACACGCGAAAGATCATGATAAAGATAGCCGGCTGAATCAGCATCATCCGCCACTATCAACATCGGGGATTTATTGTCAGCGATTTTGCCGAGAAGCAGAGCTGCCGATGATCCCTTAAGCCCTGTCAATGAAACTCTGTGTGCTTTATTATCAGCGACAAGTTTCTTAAGAGCTTTGATTCGTTGCGGCGTCGCAAACAGCGATGCTGCGTCGCCGAGCATCATCACCCCGCTCATTTGCGTTGTCTTTTTACATTGCCGGATTTTCCTCTCAAGATAGCGGAGTAGTCTGGAGATTCCAAAATGCCGATTGCAGTCTTGACAACAGGATCATTACTTATCTCAACTGCTATTCTTCCCCCATCGCCGTAATACCTGCCGGCTATTTCGCCGGAAAGATAACTGTTAATCTCTGATTTCTTAAATTCAAGATCACGGGCAAGGTCACTTCCAAGCGATTTCTCCAACGCCAACAAAATAGAGTCATTGCCGGGGGTCATATACCCTTGCTCATCAGCTTGCTTACGGATTTCCTTTATCAAGGCATCAAAAGAAGTGTCATATTTCATTTCACTGCCTACAACAAAATCAATAAAATCAGAGTATTCTTCATCAGTAACGACAAATCCTTCAAGAGGTCTGGCATCCGGATGTTCGGCTCTATATTTATTTGCAAAATCAAATATTTTATTCTTGGTCACTAAATTAAATAAAATATCTGAATAAGTGTGGTTCTTGACAACAGAATCAGGCTGCAATCCGCCTCCATCGCGTACTTCTCTGCCATGAGAAGTGTAATATATGTTAGTCAACGAATCAGGAGTGCGGGCTACCGTGCCGTCAGGGTTACGCCTGGAATAATCAAGGGCCTGAATCAATCTTCCCGACGGAATATAATATTTCGACACAGTCACTTTAAGCAATGCATCATGCGGCAAGGGGAATGTTGTCTGCACCAGGCCTTTGCCGAAACTGCGGTCACCCACCAGCACAGCCCTGTCAAGATCCTGAAGAGCTCCGGCCGTAATTTCCGATGCCGAGGCCGTGCCACCATCGGTGAGGATAGCCAACGGGATATCCGGAAATTCCGGATTTCGCGTAGTCTTATAGACACGCTCCTTGCCATTACCGCTTGTGCGAAGCACTTGTGTGCCCTTGGGCAAGAAATTTCCGAGAATTTCTATAGCACTCTCCACAAGTCCGCCACCATTGCCACGAAGATCAATGATCAATTTTGAGAATCCGGGATTCTTTTTTAATGAATCAAGAGCTGCCACCACTTCCTGAGGGGAATTCATGATATAGCTGTTTAGCCTCAAGAAACCGGTTGAAGGACTGACCATGCCAAAATAAGGGACCGATTTTTCAGTCACCTTTTCCCTTGTTACCGTAAAAGTTTTCAAAGAATCAGCTACGTAAGGACGCACAACCTCTATGTAGACATCCGTTCCGGGATTTCCCCTTAGAAGTTTAGAGACCTCACCATATTTCAGGCCCTTTGTGTCGACAGTGTCAACCTTGACGATCCAGTCGCCCGGCTGCAGACCGGCTTTGGAAGCCGGACTCCCCTCCATCGGTTGCGAGATACGCACACGTCCGTCATATTCAGTGATGTAGCTTCCTATACCGGCATATTCGCCTGTCGTCATCTTCATCAAAGCATCCTTGTCGTCGGCGGTATAGTATTCCGTATAGGGATCTACGGTATTTAGCATGGCATTGGAGGCCGCCTTGAACGCCTCGTCAATGCGTATGGAGTCTACATAGTTTTCCTCAAGAGTCTTAACCATAGCGTTAAATATCTTGAGGTTGCGCTGTAGAGCCATGTCATGGCTTTTTTTAGCGCATACGCAAAGTGAGATAGCAGTCAGTGCCACGATGGGCAATATAATCCTTTTCATACGGAATAATTTCAATATTAACAGTGTCTAAACGCCTTCATTGTATTCAAAGTTCGGGGTTGATGTCGGGGTGAGGGTAATCGACGGTGTAATGTAGTCCGCGGCTTTCCTTACGTTCACGCGCCTGACGCATGATGAGATATCCGATATTAATTATATTACGCAACTCACAGAGTGCCCTTGTGGGCTTGCTCTCCTTAAAGAGACGTTCTGTCTCCTGATATAAGATATCAAGGCGGTTCCAAGCGCGATCAAGACGCAAATCACTCCTTACGATCCCCACATAATAGCCCATGATCTGATTCACCTCCTTCTCAGATTGGGTGATGAGCACCATCTCCTCAGGATGAGTCGTACCTTCGTCGTTCCATTCCGGCACATCTGCGCGGAAATCTATTCCGTCTATTCTCGCGAGGGAATGTGTTGCCGCCGCATCAGCATAGACCACAGCCTCTATCAGAGAGTTTGAGGCCAGGCGGTTGCCACCATGAAGCCCGGTGCACGAACATTCTCCAATAGCATACAGGCGGTCAATGCTTGATTGTCCGTCAAGGTCGACCTTTATACCTCCACACAGATAGTGGGCAGCAGGAGCAACCGGAATCATATCCTTAGTTATATCAATGCCTAAAGAGAGGCATTTCTCATATATATTCGGGAAATGCTTTTTTGTCTCTTCCGGATCCTTATGCGTCACATCAAGATATACATGATCAGTGCCGGCCAGTTTCATCTCAGAGTCGATGGCACGCGCCACGATGTCGCGGGGAGCAAGAGACAGACGCGAATCATATTTATGCATGAACTCTTTGCCGTCAAGGTTTTTTAAGACAGCTCCATATCCTCGCATCGCCTCGGTAATCAGGAAGCTCGGACGGTCGCCGGGGTGATAAAGCGCTGTCGGATGAAACTGTATGAATTCCATGTCGCATACCGTCCCCTTAGCTCTATACACCATTGCAATTCCATCACCTGTAGCCACAAGCGGATTGGTAGTCGTGGTGTAACAAGCACCGACACCTCCCGTGGCCATGACCGTTATCTTTGCAAGGTAGGTGTCCACTTTCTCGGTGTATTCATCAAGCACATAAGCTCCATAACAAGTGATGTCGGGAGTGCGCCGTGTGACTATTTTACCTAAATGATGCTGTGTGATGATTTCCACAGCAAAATGATGTTCAAAGATGTCGATATATGGATTCTCCTTTATACGCTCGATGAGAGATTCCTGTATGGCGGCGCCGGTGTTGTCGGCATGATGGAGGATACGGAATTCGGAATGACCACCTTCCCGGTGAAGGTCGAACGAACCATCTTCCTTCTTGTCGAAATCAACCCCCCAATTCAATAATTCTTCAATCTGCCGGGGAGCGTTTTTCACCACTTTTTCCACAGCATCCCGATCAGACAGCCAATCGCCGGCCACCATAGTGTCATGGATATGCTTGTCGAAATCATCAACTTCAAGATTAGTGACACTCGCAACTCCACCTTGAGCAAAAAATGTATTCGCCTCGTCAAGTGTCGTCTTGCAAATAATCGCTACCCGATGAGACGGAGAAGCGACCTTCAACGCAAAACTCATTCCGGCTACTCCGGAACCTATCACAAGATAATCGTATTTATAAACCATTTCGATTTCTTTTTAGTCTATTGGTAGGGCGTGAGCCTTTCACAGCCCACGCCCTTAAGGTCGGATTATTACTTTTATGCGTCAACCATAGTTATTGACGACACATTATCCAAATAATTACAGGCCGGCAAGGTTATAGCTTGCGAATTCAAGATCCTTCTGAGCCTTAGCGAGCAAGCTATTGTCAAGCTTGATAGCTTCGCGGAGATTTGTCAATACCATGTTCTCGTTGTTGGTGCGAGCGCCTACAATAGCAGCGAGATAATAAGTGTTGGCATTAGGATTCTGGATTGCGGCGAGAGTATTCTTTGCAGCGCTGTAGTCCTTGGAAAGGATCTGAGCAAGTGCAGCATTGTTGTCTTTCACACCACTGAGGTTGCTGACAGCATTTGAAACCTGGCCTTCATTGAGATACAGCACTCCAAGAGCAGCAGCTGCCTCAGGCACGCCGGCAGCTCCGCCGATGAGATCCTTAGCCTGGCTGAGATTGTTGTTGGCAAGTGCGATAAGACCCTGATTGAATTCTACAGACTTGTCGTTAGGAGCAAGTTTCTTAGCCTGAGCGAGCGCCTTTGAAGCGGCGTCATAGTTGCCGAGGCTGAACTGAGTTGCGCCAAGACCATTCCATGCGCGGAAGTCGTTGGGGAAGAGCTGAGTTGCTGCAGCATAGATGGCTGCCTTGCGAGCGTCATCGTTAACGAGAGTAGCAGCGTACAGGATTTCTTCGATATTGAGCTGGTTGGGAGTTGACTCAACGAGAGTGAGAAGTTCCTCATCGCTCTTACCGATTACATTTACAGTTGCAACGATTTTTGAATAGCGGAGCTGGGGAAGAATCTGCTCTGCGAGTTCATTAAATACAGCTGACATGTTGCGGATCTCCTGCTCACGCTGTTCAGGATCTTTATACATCTTGAGGACGCTGAGGATAAGGTTCTTATCCTGGATATTGCTCTTCTCTACAAGCTGCTGGAATCCTTCCCAGTCTTCCGGAGTGAACTCAGAAGTAAGCTCACCGAATTCTGTGATTTTATCCTTCTTAAGCTGATTGCGCATGTAGTCGACAGTATTCACCTCACGCTTTTCTGCAAGCTGGGTGTTGAATTCCATTGTACCATCAGGAGATGCATAGGAATGTACGTTCACACCTGCGATTTCCTTATTCGGAGCATCGTTGGCCGCCATCAGTTCCTTATTGAGATCAATATAGTCGGCCGCATCCACCTGATTAGCACGGATATTTGCCTGATTGATGAGGAACTTGATTTCAGCGCTGTATTGTTCCTTTATGATACGCTCGAAGTTGCTTGTGGCTGGAGCAGGCTCCAGAACAGCCACATCTGTGAGAGTAGAGGTGGCGACAACACCGTAACCTACTTTTACGCGCGGAAGCTCATAATCCTTACCACCTTGATTCACCTTGAAATCAAGATAGAGGTCGCTGTTTGCCATCTCAGGCTGATACTTCACATTGAAAGGGATTGTCACAGGACCGCCGTTGGCGTAAGAAATGACCTGACCGTTGGCACGTGCATTCTCTCCCTGGAATGTAACCTGAGAGCTGCTTGCCTCGCCACCGTCCCATGCCAAAACCGGGGTAACGGTAACAACAGCATTTTTCGGCATGAATTTTGCCGGGACTGTTCCTGAGATTGTAGCCGGAACTGTCTCGCCTACTGTCTCAAGCGGAGTCGGATTTGTGGTGAAATACTCTGATGCGAAGTCACCAACCTTCTTGGAGCAAGATCCCATAGCAAGGACCACAGCTCCCAATGAAACATAAACTAATGTCTTTTTCATGATCATGTGTATAAAAAAAACTAACTAAATTTCGGATTTTCAATAATATACATTAGTCTGCGCTTATATTTTCATATAAGTACAGCCATATTTGCAATCAAAGTTACATAATTAACATTACATGTGCAACTTTTTTGAAGAAAAAAACTCTCTTCTAAGCCAATATATTCGTTTTCTTCATCAATCATCGACTCGTCATGATTCATAAAAGATAGCTTCCTTTTGGTAGCGGGCCATCAGAGTGTTGTAAGCCCAATCATCGCAGGGTTTAAGCGTGATGCCTCGTGATTCATCAATTATATAGTCGGTGATCGGAGCCCCTGCGTATATTGAACACACCACTCCTCCACCAAGGCGAGGATTGACTTCCATCAGTAAATAGCGGTTGCGATCCAAATCGTGGAGGAATTGCAAAGTGACGGGACCTCTGAGTTTAAATGTCTCTATTACCTGACGGCTGAGTTTGTCGAGAGCCGTATTCCGACAGGTTATGGTGCGGGTCACTTCTCCACCCATCACTTCCAGACGCACCCTCGGCACGACAACCAGAATTTCTCCCTTTTGAGACACGTAGCAATCTACCGTATATTCATCTTTATTCTCAATGTATTCCTGCACAAGATAATCACTTAGATTCTCAAGTTGCATGAGTTCGTCGAGAGTATAGAAAATCTTGATGCCGCGTGAGGCAGAACCTTTTCTGGGTTTTGCTATCGCCGGCATCTTTGCAGTCAATGCCGAATATGACTTTGGGATAGGAATTCCGGCCTTGTCAAATGCTTTGGCAGCCTCTACTTTATCAAACATGGTCCGGCTTGTCTCAAA
Source organism: uncultured Porphyromonadaceae bacterium (assembly GCA_947174515.1). GTDB lineage: Bacteria > Bacteroidota > Bacteroidia > Bacteroidales > Muribaculaceae > Lepagella. The sequence continues at coordinate 16,782 of CAMWJD010000014.1, read as the reverse complement.
GTCTCCGACAGGGACGAATACGTCGGGAAGATAGTGCTTGACTTTTGAAGCAATTTCAATCGCTCCGCTGACAAACGGCAAGATAATGTCTATTTCATATTCTTTCGCTACCTTGACTATATCAGCCACAACATTCGGATCAGACCAACGTAGGCCGACCACCACCTTCCCCACAAGCGCAATCGGCACTTGCTCCATCAATTCATAGCTGATAATGTTCACTTCACAGCCGATACGCTCTCCACTGCGCTTCAACAATTCAGCCATCGACACCCTTCGCGCCCCACCGAGCATCATTATATTTATCTTCTTCATTATCGTTAGATTCGGATATTAATGATATATTATCTCAAAGCCAAAGCTTTTATTTCTCTTCTCCTATTTCGTCTTTGTAGCTTTCAATATGGCGTTCCTTCTTTTCTTGAAGAATTTCAGATATTGTCAGGAAAATGCCTGTCTCTTCCACATCTCCAAATTCATCATTTACGGCGGTGCCAAACATCCGCATTGTCGGAGACAGACCCATATATGCACTTACAAGAGGAGGGATATTGAGTCCACGTTCCCTTATCAACTTATTCAAAATCCTATAATCCTCCTTATAACTTTCTCCTGAAAGACGCCTCTGCACATCAGGACTCAAAGCATTTGACTCAACGGGCCGTATCGGGTGCACAAGTCCCTCAGTGTCAGGAAAATGCTTAATCAAAAAGCCAAGAATCAAATCAAGATTCTCGCGTCCGAAAGCCGGATACATCGTGACTTTTCCAAAAAGATATTTGATATGCGGATACTTCACAGTAAGAGCACCCAACCCATCCCAAAGATTGTCTAATGCAAAAATAGCTTTCGCTCCCGCCTTACTGCTTTGATATCCAACCGAGACAAACGACCTTCCGAGCTCCAGGGTCACAGGTAAGATTTCCCTCAAGAAACGATCAGAGAAATCAAAAAGATGAGCAGTGGCAATTCTTGGCACACCCGAGCTCATGTCGATTTTATCTCCTGTGATAAATCGATATCCCCCCAATATCTCACGGGCGTGAGGATCCCACACTATCAATTGTTGACAAGGGACGGGCATAGTGTCAAACTCATCAATGTCATATTCCTTGCCAGTGCCACCTCCGGCTTCACGGAACGCTATCTCACGCAGACGACCGATCTCACGCATTGTATCGGGCGCATTGTGAGCATCGACAACGTATAGAATGTTGTCGCCTTTATTCGTATGTCGAAGAAAACGCTCCTTGGTCAGCTCTTTCTCGATCGCGTCTTTGTCCACGGGTGGTATAATGGGCTCCATTGTCATATTTCAATCTGTATTCAATCCCCGGCATCCACCATCCTCCCAAATTGCAAAGTTAATAATAAAATTTAAATAATGCATTATTCACACCGCATAATTCAAAAATTTTCGTCTGCATGAAAATGTGAATACACAATCCTTCCCTTGGCTTTTCCTACTGCCTCGACTATTGCTTCGAGAGAGGCTTCCTTGATTCGCTTGACACTTTTGAAATGCCTGATGAGAGCGGTCTTGGTAGAAGGCCCTACCCCTTTGATTGCATCCAGTTCGCTTACGGTCTGCCCTTTTGAGCGGCGATCGCGATGATGCGTGATTCCAAATCTGTGAGCTTCGTCGCGCATGGCCTGGATTACGCGTAGACTTGGACTTGTCTTATTGATGTAAAGCGGGAGTGAATCTCCCGGGAAATAAATTTCCTCAAGTCGCTTTGCAATTCCCACAAGAGCCACCTCTCCTCTGATACCCATTTCATCGAAAGCTTCCACAGCGGCGCTCAGTTGTCCTTTACCACCATCCACCACTACCATGTCAGGGAGTTTTTCGCCTTCTGCCATCATTCTCGTATAGCGGCGGTGCAACACTTCCTTCATTGAAGCAAAGTCATCCGCTCCCACCACCGTCTTGATGATGAAATGACGGTAATCTTTTTTCGATGGTTTGCCGTTTTTAAACACCACACAACTTGCCACAGGATTTGTGCCTTGTATATTTGAATTGTCAAAACATTCTATATGCCGGGGCTGGACTTCAAGACGAAAATCGCGCTTCATCGTATCCATAAGCTTATCAACACTCCTTTCAGGATCAAGCGCCTCAGCCTGCTTTTCCTTATCTTTAAGATATTGCATGGCATTCTTGACCGCCATGTCAAGAATCTTCTTCAAGTCACCTCTCTGCGGCACTGAAAATTTAATGTTTTCAAAATCCACATCAGGCAAAAAAGGCACGATGATTTCGGTGAATTTCCGTTCAAAACGACGTTCCACTTCTGCGATTGCCATCGACAGAATCTCTTCTTTTGAAGAAGCGGAACACCGCCTGTATTCAAGATTGATACTTTGGACTACGGCTCCGTTATGGAGGTGCATGAAATTAACTATTGCCTCATCTTCATCATCGGCGCCCACGAAACCGAAGACATCGATTTCAGACATTTCAGTCTTGGCCACTATGCTCTTGACATTATATCGACGCACGGCTTCATATTTTTCCTTGACCTCCTGGGCTTGCTCGAATTTCCACTCCGCGCTGAGTTTCTCCATTTCCGCCAGCAGATATTTCTCCAATTCTACGGTTTCACCGCGTAAAATCGCCCTTACCCTCTTCACATACTCATCATATTGGTCCTTGTTGATAAATCCCCGGCAAGGCCCGCCGCATTTCTTAATATGATAGTCGAGGCAAAGTGAATATTTACCTCGGGCAATCCCCTTCTCATCAAGTTTATGCCTGCAGCTGCGAAGCGGGAAAATATCACGTATCAACTGAAGCACCACCTTCGCCGACTGGACATTAGAATAAGGTCCGTAGTATTTCGCCTCGAGCCCCCTTTCCCTCGTCAAAAAAACACGTGGAAAATCTTCTTTAGTCACCGCAATCCAAGGATAGGATTTGTCATCTTTGAGCAACACGTTGTAGCGCGGCTGATATTCCTTAATCATGGCACTTTCCAGATGAAGGGCATCTTCCTCGCTATGCACAACAATAAAACGCATATCGACTATCGAACGCACAAGAAGGTTCGTGCGCCTGATATCGTGCTGTCGATTAAAATATGAGGAAACGCGCCTTTTCAATCGTTTTGCCTTTCCTACATATATTACTGTTCCGGTATTGTCAAGATACATATACACACCGGGAGAGTCCGGAAGGGAGAGTATCTTATCCCTAAGTTTAGTTCCCGGACGATTATGGCGTATATCATCGGCAGACCGGTCGGATTTTATCTCCAGATTGAATCCTCCGGCTTCATTTATATCGCGTCCGGCTCCGGCCAAGAAATCCACGCCATTTCCAACTTCTTCGTCCATTAAAGATAAAAGATTTTAAAAGCCCCGATTTTATCGGAGCTTTTTGGATATGATTATTGAGATGGGGGCTTAATATTTCAAAAGCGATGTTACTTCCACATCCTTTGGCAAGACATCACGTCCTTTCAAATCTGACAATTCAACAATGAAATTTACATAGATTTTTTTCGGATTCATCGACTTTACGAGCTGTATGCATGCGTTCATCGTGCCCCCGGTAGCCAGGAGATCGTCATGAAGTACCACCACATCATCCTTGCCAATGGCATCACTGTGCAGTTCGATTGTGTCCACTCCATATTCTTTTGCATAGGATGCCTTCACAGTGACAGCAGGCAGTTTTCCCGGTTTGCGAGCCGGCACAAAACCTGCGCCAAGCCTATCTGCAAGGATTGATCCTCCGATGAAACCACGAGATTCAATACCTACAACTTTTGTCACACCTTTGTCTTTGTATAGTTCGGCAAGGGCATCACCCATGACATGGAGAGCTTCCCCATTTTTAATCATAGTGGTCAGATCCCGGAACATAATTCCCACCGATGGGAAATCGGGCACATCCCTGATGACACCCTTCAAATCTTCAACCTTCATGTTTTCGTATTTACTTATTTAATAATTTTTATTAATTTCATTTTCTTCGGTCAAGAAAAAACACAAGCGCCATATCAATGTTTCACGTGAAACATTTTCTTTATAACTGATTGAATTTTCCTGACATAGACAGATCAGTTTCTAAGCATGACAAGAAGAACATTGATATCGGAAGGTGACACCCCGGGAATTCTTGATGCCTGCCCGATAGTGGCCGGCCGTATCTTTGAAAGTTTCTGACGTCCTTCTGTCGATATAGAAAGAATCTCATCAAAATTCATACCGGCGGGAATGTGAACTTTCTCAAGTCTTCTCATTCTTTCAGCTGACTCACGTTCCCGGTCTATGTAACCCTGATATTTGATCAGGATCTCAGCCGATTCAATTATTTCCTCTCTTCTGTCAATTTCGATTTCCTCGCAACGCTGCTTAAGCGAATCGACGAATGGAATAAGTTTTTCAATATTTAATTGAGGCCTTCTGATAAGGTCGGCAATCTTTATTCTTCCTGTCAAGCGGCCGGTGCCGCAATTCTCAAGATAATCTTGAAGATCATCAGTAGGACGAACAGAGTTATTTTCACACCACTCCACAAAATTTGACCGTTCCGAATATTTCGACATCATCGAATCGTAGCGATATCGGTCAGCCAGACCGATTTCATACCCTATGGGAGTAAGCCGAAGGTCGGCATCATCCTGACGGAGTAGAATCCGGAACTCAGCACGACTTGTAAACATGCGGTACGGCTCATCCACTCCTTTTGTGACAAGATCGTCGATAAGCACACCGATATATGCTTCGTCGCGGCCAAGAATAATAGGCTCAAGATCCTTGACAGATCTGGCTGCATTAATACCTGCCATAAGCCCTTGTGCCGCAGCTTCCTCATATCCTGTCGTGCCGTTGACCTGACCTGCAAGATAAAGGTTGGCAATTATCCTTGATTCAAGACTGTGGCTGAGCTGAGTCGGATCAAAAAAATCATATTCAATGGCATAACCCGGGCGATAGAACTGCACGTCACGCAAGGCAGGAATCTTTTTCAATGCGTCCATCTGCACTTGCCAAGGCAATGAACTTGAAAATCCATTTATATAAAACTCATGAGTGGTCTCCCCTTCCGGCTCAAGAAACAGCTGATGGCTTTCTTTTTCTGAGAAGGTAACAATTTTTGTCTCGATGGAAGGGCAATATCGTGGTCCTATACTCTTTATTTGTCCATTATATAATGGAGAATCCGCAAGATTGTCATGAAGTATCATATGCACCTCTGGACTTGTATGCACTATATAGCAATCCCGTGGCGGCAGACTTCTTTTTACGTTAGGCAAATATGAAAACTTATGAAAATCTCTTTTTATATATCCTTCGGGAAGCAGCTCGTCGTCACCGGACTGCACAGTCACATGATCAAAATCAATTGTGCCACCGTCGATTCTCGCCGGCGTCCCAGTCTTCATTCTCCCTACATTCAATCCCAAATCCCTCAATTGGTCGGATAGGCCAATGGAAGATGCCTCGGATATCCGGCCACCTTGAATTTGAGTAGGTCCGAAGTGCATGAGTCCATTCAAGAAGGTCCCTGATGTCAACACCACCTTCTTTGCCTTGAATTTAACACCAAGGGCAGTCTCAACTCCACAGACAATAATCTTCTCGCCTATTGTCGTTGTTTCAAGCGCAGTTACCATGTCCTGAAACATATATAGATTCTCAGTCGAGTCGAGGACCTTCCGCCATTCATCAATGAAACGTGTACGATCTGACTGCACTCGTGGCGACCACACGGCGGGACCCTTACTCCTATTGAGCATACGGAATTGTATCGCCGTGCGATCTGCGATGATGCCGGTCATGCCGCCAAGCGCATCAATCTCACGCACAATCTGCCCCTTGGCTATTCCTCCGATCGCCGGATTACACGACATCTGAGCCACACGATTCATATCCGCGGTTATCAGAAGAGTAGAGCAACCGAGACGCGCGCTCGCTACCGCCGCTTCACAACCAGCGTGGCCCGCTCCCACCACTATCACATCATAATCAAATTTCATCGCTTTCTCAATGATAAATTATAAATTATTCCAATACCCCACAACAATCGCTTATTGATAAAGTGCCAAAGCCTTGTCCTCCTCAGCTTCCATTATCTCGCGCTCGCCCGGACCTTTATCGTTGATGCCGACAAGATGAAGAACACCATGAATGATCACGCGAAGCAATTCTTGAAAATATGATACTCCAAATTTCTCAGCATTCGTAGCCACTGTCTCAAGTGAGATCATAATATCGCCGCTGATACGATCGCCGTGAGAATAATCAAATGTTATGATATCGGTATAATAATCATGATCGACAAACTGACGGTTTGCCTTTAATATTTCTTCATCATTCACGAAAAGATAGTTCAGATTGCCTATCCTGCGAGAGTGGGAGGCGCCCACCTCTTCTATCCATGTCGAAATTTTCCGGATATCGATCTCCGGCATCCCGACTCCTTGTGTCGCAAATTCTATCATCTTTAATATTCTGTTTTCACTTGCCTGTTGTCCGGCTTATGGAATGAGCTGACAACAAAACGCAAATATAACAAAATCTAACGGAATTTCCATATTTTTGACCCAAAATAGTTTAAATCCTATAAAATTGGTGTTTCATATTCTATTTTAATTAACAAACGCCTCATTTTAAAATATCGGCTATTAATTGTATATTAATTAATTAATGCCAATTTAAATACGATTTAAGCCTTTAAGAATCGATTTTTATTGGAACGGTTAATAATTACCTGCAATTTTCGTGCGCTCAATTCTCAGCGATCTTGAATATTCATTGTAAAATTGACAAAGTTATCGCCGACTTTAAGGCAGGCCTCCGCTCCCTCTACCAGAGGAACATTCCTGTCGTTGTGTCCCACCGGAAAATCAAATGCAACTGCACACGACACACCCCATTCATTGAATCGTGCATGAATCATGTCATACATCGATTCATAGTTGCGATCTTGTTTCCAATCGGTGAATTGACCGACAAGAATTCCTTTCACTTTTCCAAGCACACCTTGAAGATGGAGGCGATAGAGCATCCGCTCCACGGCATAGATCGGTTCCGACACATCCTCGATGAAAAGAATCACATTTTTTCTCAAACTTTCGGCCATAAGATCAAACGGAGTGCCGGCAAGTCCATTCAAAACTGCAAGGTTCCCACCGATAAGAATACCACTCCCCTCCCCTGCTATATTATATGGGTGAGCGGAGACAGGATATTCCACTATTGGTGAGTTTAACTCTACGAGTTCCTTTAATCCCCTTCTGTATCCTCCGAAACCGCTGTCGCTGTCCTCAACCAACTGCTTGGCCATTCCACCATGGATTGAAGCCACACCGCTTTTGTAGAGCAATGCATGAAGGGCAGAAACATCAGAGAAACCTACGAGCCATTTCGGATTAGCCGCTATGAAATCAGGGGCAAGATAATCAAGCATATGGACGCAGCCGTAGCCGCCACGGGCGCATATCACCAAGTCAACATCCTCACGACTCCAAGCATCTTTGAAATCTGCAACTCGCCGCTCAATAGAAGCTGCATATGAACCATATGCATTCGCATCAAGCACTGAAGGATAGACGATAAGCTCCGAGCCGGGCATTTCATCGGCATTCTCCTTATAAAGCTTAACAAGGCCTTTCACAAATTCAGGATTAATGCGCGAAGCAGGCCCAATCAAAGCCACCTTGCTATCTTTTCTTACTCTTTCAGGAATAATTATCTCATTCATTTCTATATATCTTTGAGCCCTTGCTGACTGTGCGTGAGATTTGATGAAGCGCAATACTGTCAATTGACATCAACGGGGATATCGGTGGCAGATTCAATACGCCGGCCGATCTGCATAAGTTCGTCCTTTTCTACCTTTATGAGATTTTCTTCGGGAGTTGAGCGGTCAAGGCTATAAATCATTATCTTGCGGGGGCGAATCTTTTTGTAGGCCTCGATCAGAGCTTCGATTTCCTCATTTGCGGTGTTGTCGACATTCTTACCTTCATGACTTCCCCTAAGAATCATGGTCTGTATTATGCCGGTTCCTTCAAACTGACGAAGAGCTTCTATTACCTTTTCTACAGTGAATTCCTTTGAGTTAGGACGGTCGAGAAGGCGCAATGTCTCTTCGAATGCCGAGTCAAGCTTCAAGATATTATTATCCGCTTTTTTCAAGGCTTCAGCCACTTCCGGCTTGAAGATCATGGTTGAATTCGTTAGGACAGAGACCTTTGCATTAGGATAGTATTTATCTCGGAGAGCAAGAGTGCTCTCAATAATGTGGGGAAAGTCAGGGTGAAGGGTCGGTTCTCCGTTGCCTGAGAATGTGATTACATCAAGAGGGGCACCGTTAGCGCGCATCTCACTCAACTTTTCTTCCAACTGCGAGTAGACCTGTTCACGCAGCGGGAGTCCTGTGGTGCCTCTGCCTTGAGAGTTAAAACCAGCCTCACAGTAAAGGCAATCAAAGGAGCAAACCTTGCCATCATCAGGCATAAGATTGACGCCAAGCGACACTCCGAGCCGCCGGCTATGAATCGGTCCGAATATCGTGGAATGAAAGAGTACGGTCTGATCTTTTCCCATCTTGCTTATGATTTTTCTACAAAGGTAATCATTTTTTCCGGTAACTATAAGGATTCTCAGCGGAATTTTCAATTTCAGTTCATTTTATGATTGTCATTTTGGAGATATATGGAATTTTCATTAATTTTGCATCCGCAAAAGGAAAGGGAATCCGGTGAAAATCCGGAACAGTACCCGCTGCTGTAAATCCCGATTCCCTACGAGGAATCTATGTCAAGAAACGCAAGTCATTGAGCCACATGAGGCTTGAGAAGGCATCGCGACTTAAGGGACAAGTCAGAAAACCTACCTATGCACCCAAGAGATCCAATATATATTAAATTGATACTTGAACGGGAAAATTCATTTATACAATAATACTTATGAGAAAATCATTTCTTTACGCCTTCGCGCTATTGACAGCGGCTTCTCTCTATCTTTGCACTACGAGTTGCTCATCTGACAATGAGCCTGAACAGAATTCCATATCAGAGTTTATCACCGACAAGGGTGACGGCACTCTCTTCGTCTTAAACGAAGGTAATTCACAATACAGCAACTCTACTCTGTCAATCTATAACACTCACACTGACACAGTCTGCAACGAAGCATTTGCAAAAGTCAACGGGATGAAGCTCGGAGACGGCGCTCAGTCCATGACAATTGCCGACAACAAAGGGTGGATAGTTGTAAATAATTCAAATGTAGTGTTTGCCGTCGATCCCAAAACATGTAAAGAATTGGGCAGAATCGAAAACCTTAATTCCCCGAGATATATTCACTTTGTGAGCGACACAAAAGCATATGTGACACAGCTTTGGAATAACAGAATCGCCATCGTGAATCCGAAAAAATATCAAATCACGGGCCACATTGAAATACCAGACATGGCTTCGGCCTCCGGCTCTTCAGAGCAGATGGTGGCTTACGGTGACTACGTATTCTGCAACTGCTGGAGCTATCAGAACCGTATAATAAAAATTGATACGCGCACGGATGAAGTGGTAGATTCTCTCATTGTAGGCGTTCAGCCAAGATGCATAGCCCTTGACTGCAACGGAAAACTTTGGGCTCTCACCGATGGAGGCTACCAAGGGTCGCCTGCCGGCTACGAGGCCCCCGCTCTTGTGCGCATTGACGCCGAAACATTCTCCATTGAAAAGAAATTCCAATTTAATCTGGGAGACTATACTCCGGAACTTTGCATCAACGGCAAGAAAGACACTCTCTACTGGATCAACGGCGATGTATGGAAGATGAACGTGAATGCAGATGCTCTACCTACAGAATCATTGATAAAGTCTAACGGCACTTATTACTATGGACTCACCGTGGCACCTCAATCGGGAGAAGTGTATCTTGCCGATGCTATTGACTATACTCAAAATGGAATAATCTACAGATATTCCACCGAAGGGAATCTCATAGGGCAATTTCCCGCAGGTGTGATTCCTGGAGGCTTCTGCTGGTTTAAACCTTAAAGTCCAAACCTTAAACCAAATCACATAAGGGCCCAACTCAAAACAAATCAGAACCAACCATTGTTATTAAAATATGCGAAAGGAAAGGGAATCCGGTGAAAATCCGGAACAGTACCCGCTGCTGTAATTCCCGGCTCTATTTAAAGAGAACCTACGTCACGACAGATAAGTCATTGAGTCATAAAAGACTTGAGAAGGCGTCATGACGGATGGGATAAGTCAGAAAACCTACCTGCGCATACATGAGATCCAACACATAAATTAATTTTTTATTGTGCTACATGAACGGGACCATTCATTTAACCAATAATAATTATGAAAAAAATTTTCATTTCACTTTCTGCGGTGATCGCTACCGCATCATTCGCTTTTGCCGCTGACCAATCCCCAATCATTCTCGACCTCTCAAAGTCGACGACCGAATTAACATTCAATGCTGAAAACGGCTCATGGAACGGCACATATGATGATGATGCCGAATCTATTGACTCGCAGTGTTTCTCCTTCCTTCACTTCTCTTTCGCCGAGTGGAACACCTGGTGGGGCTTCACAGCTTCGAACAGTGCTGATAACACTCAGCCGAAAAACACACTTATCCAGCAATGGAGCAACATGGCCAAAGGCGGCATTGTCCTAAACGAAGACGGGGAGGTAAAACTCAATGAATTCGGAGCCCCGGTCACAAGCCCGGAAATGCCTTATCTCGTGGCATTTTACTCTCAATCAATGAGTGCCCGTCCCGTACAGATGGTTTTCAACGATGGCAAGGCTTACGATCCGGTAAGTGTATATGTCAACCTAAACAGCTACTCTTTCTATTCCATACTGTTTGGAGACAGCTTCGCACGCGCTTTCACAAACGGTGATGAATTCACCCTCACTGTCCACGGTGTCGCCCCTGACGAGACCGAGAAAACCGTTGAAGTAAAACTTGCATCTTTCTCAAACGGCGACCTGACTACGGCAAGCGGCTGGAAATACGTTGATCTCTCCTCTCTCGGAACCGTCAACGAACTATATTTCTCACTCGACACTACAGACATGAGTCCTTACGGAGGCAATACTCCTTACTATTTCTGTCTTGATAAACTTTGCGTCACTCCGTCAGCAAGCACCCCGGCTGAAATGATCAATGCCAACAATTCTCCCTCAATCAGTTATGAGCGCGCCACGAAGAATGTCACCATATCAGGTGCTGATTTCGCCGCTGTCTATGACTCGCTCGGCGCTAAGGTGATGCAAACCGACAGCAACAACCTTTCACTCGCTTCATTGCCCGCCGGTGTCTACGTGATTAAAGCAGGAAACACATCTCTTAAGATTGTAAGATGATGCATTCAAACAATACAGTTTTTCTTTTCCTTGCCGCAACCATCTTTTCCTTGACCGGTTGCGGCAAGGATTCTGACTTTTCAGGCGATAATGCAACTTGCCCGGAGGAAATATCAACAGTGTATTCCACACCCTCGTATGTTCCGACAAGCCGATATGCGACCTGCGTTTTCGACTACACACCCGCTCCGGGACAATTCATCAACGACCCGACATCGGGAGGGATGCCTGCAGATCTGAGTGATCCAACAGCTGCCGCTGAATGGGCACAGAGCCGGCTTGAGAAAAAACTCTTCGTCTCTCTCGGTTCATTCGGCGGATACATTACTGTAGGATTTGATCATGAAGTGAAGAACAGCAACGGAGACTACGATTTCGCCATATTCGGAAATGCCTTCTTCGGAGCAACGGGATCAGGAGGGTCAAACGAGCCGGGAATAGTGTATGTGATGGAAGACACAAACACCAACGGATTGCCCGACGACACCTGGTATGAACTTCGAGGAAGCGACTACTACCAACCATCTACAATACATGATTATTCAGTAACCTATTTCCGCCCTGCTTCCCCTGCCATGCCGGTGGAATGGCATGACAATCTTGGAAATTCCGGATCGATCGCATACCTTAAAGCATTCCACAAACAAGACTATTATTACCCGGCATGGATAAAAGAGGATTCTTATACCCTCAGCGGTACCAAACTTCCGGCAAGAACCGAGACCGATCCCGAAACAGGCCTTATCTCAAATAATCCATATGCATGGGGATATGCCGACAATATGGGGGAAGACAACATCGCTCTTGACGGTATGCCACAGGCTAACCGATTTAGGATTGCCGATGCCGTCAATTCAGAAGGAAATACGGTGAAACTTCGATCCATATCTTTTGTAAAGGTGCAGACTGCTATCCTTAACAATGCCGGAATACTTGGAGAAGTCTCAACAGAAGTGTTTGGATTCTATGATCTTATGACAAATCCCGATGACACAGCCGTACCTATGATTCATAACTAACCATCACGTCATGAAAAAATACGCAACATCATCAATCACCATATTATCCGCCCTGCTTCTGAGCATCATTGCCGGTTGCACGCATATCACTGATCCGGATGATGACTCCGGATTGTCAATCCCCTCTCCGGAACTTGATAATGAAATGCTTTTTATTCTAAATGAAGGCAATTTCCAATACGGCAATGCATCCCTTTCAATCTACGACACCAAAAACAAAGAAATCGTCAACGAGGCTTTCATCAAAGCTAACGGAATGAAACTCGGCGATGTGGCTCAGTCAATGACCATTTACGACAATAAAGGATGGATCGTAGTAAACAACTCCAATGTCGTGTTTGCAATTGATCCTGAATCATGCAAAGAAGTTGGCAGAATCGAGAATCTTACTTTTCCGAGATATATTCATTTTTTAAGCGACACGAAGGCTTATGTAACTCAGCTTTGGGACAACAGAATCGCCATCGTAAACCCAAAAACATATCAAATCACGGGCCATATCGAAATCCCGAACATGAAGCCCGGCACAGGATCTTCGGAGCAAATGGTGGCCTATGGTGACTACGTGTTCTGCAACTGCTGGAGCTATCAGAACCGCATTATCAAGATAGACACTCGCACGGATGAGATTGTTGGTTCATGCGAAGTTGGAATCCAACCTAATTCTCTCGTTCTTGACTGCAACGGCAAGCTCTGGACTGTCACAGACGGGGGTTATGAAGGATCTCCTTACGGATATGAACCTCCCGCACTTGTCAAGATTGATCCCGAGACTTTTACAGTCGAGCAAAGATTCATGTTTTCGCTCGGCGATTCATGTTCTGAAATATGCCTTAACGGAGAAAAAAACTCTATCTTCTGGATCAACAATGACATATGGAAGATGGATGTAAACGCCTCAGCCCCACCTGCCGAACCATTTCTGAAATCCAAAGGCACCATCTACTACGGCCTGACAGTCTCTCCGTCGACAGGCGATGTTTATGTGGCTGACGCCATCGACTATCAACAAAACGGATGCATATACCGTTATTCAAATGAAGCGGTTCTTATCGACACATTCAATGTCGGCATAATTCCCGGTGCATTCTGCTGGTATAAAACCCCATCAACTACGACACCTGACAATGACGTCCATTAGCACACACATCTGTCGCTCAGTGCTTCTTGCTGCTGTAATGCTCTGCAATACAGCAGCATTTCCCGCTATTGCCGATCAGGCCCTTCAAGACACCGTGATGCTCGACGAGTTTGTCATCTTCGCACGCCGTCCGATGCAGGAAATCGGAATACAAAAGACAAGTTTCGACTCGATCGCGCTCAAAGAAAACATCGCTTTATCAATGGCCGATGTGCTTACATTCAATTCTTCCGTGTTTGTAAAAAACTACGGACGTGCCACTCTGTCTACGGTTGCTTTCCGAGGCACATCCCCATCGCATACAAGCGTGAGCTGGAACGGCATGAGAATCAACAGCCCGATGCTTGGAATGACCGATTTCTCAACCATCCCATCCTTTTTCGTCGACAAGGCATCCCTGCTGCACGGGACATCCTCGGTCAATGAGTCGGGAGGCGGTCTCGGAGGTGCCGTGTCCTTATCCACAGCACCCGAACTCAATAAGGGATTCGGAGTCACATACGTTCAGGGCATCGGCTCTTACAAAACCTTCGATGAGTTTTTAAAGCTCTCCTACAGCAACACACACTGGGGATTTGCAACGCGTGCCGTATTCTCTTCATCAGCCAATGACTATACCTACATAAACCACGATAAGAAAAACAACATATATGATGAAGATCACAACATCATAGGCCAATACTATCCGAAAGAGAAAAACCGTCTCGGTTCATTCAAAGATTTCCACATTCTCCAGGAAATTTACTATGACACAAAGAAAGGCGACAGATTCCTTCTTAATGCTTGGATGACATCCTCAAATAGGGAACTTCCCATGCTCACCACCGACTACGCTGAGCAAAGGGGCATCGAAAACCGGCAACGGGAGAATACCCTACGCGCGGTGGCGGGGTGGAGACACGCACGTTCCACGTGGAACCTTGACCTCCGCGCCGGATACATATACACATGGATGGGCTACGATTACCGCCGGGAAATGAATCAAGACGTGTGGTCGACAATGACCCGTTCCCGATCGACAGTAAACACTTTCTTCGGAAATGCCGTCGCCAACTTTTATCCATCAGACCGATGGCTATTCACAGCATCACTGACCGCAAACCACCATAATGTAAAGTCGACCGACCGCCAAATAACGGCCGGCTCAGGAAATCCCGCTGACATCGGCTACCATAAGAAACGACTTGAAATGAGCGGGGCGATCACAGCACGTTGGCAACCACTTGACGGAGTAGGTGTCTCTGCCGTAGTCCGTGAAGAAACATACGGCGATAATGTATCCTCTCCCATACCGGCTCTCTTCTCCGACTGGAAAGTCATCAACAATTACCATGACAAGACCCTCTACGGTCTGACACTAAAAGCATCGGCAAGCCGAAACTATCGCTATCCATCGCTCAACGACCTATATTTCATGCCCGGGGGAAACCCCGACCTACGCAATGAACGCGGTTGGACCTACGACTGCGGCATTGACTTCGATATGTCTAAAAACCATATCTTCGATGTTTCCTTTTCAGCCACATGGTTTGACTCACGAATCGACGACTGGATTATCTGGCTACCCACAATCAAAGGCTTCTTCTCCCCCCGGAATGTCAAAAACGTACACGCATATGGCATTGAAATCAAAGGAAATACGTCTTTTACGCCTTGGAGAGACTGGAAATTTGACATAAACGCCTCCTATTCCCTGACCCCGTCGGTCAACGTAGGCGAAAAAATGAGTGAAGCTGACAATTCAATCGGCAAGCAACTTCCATACATACCCCGCCATTCCGCATCCGGAACAATAAGAGCGGAATGGAAATCATGGGCCATCCTATACAAAGTGTTTTTTTATTCCCGCCGCTTCACCATGACCAGCAATGCCGTTTCTCTGACAGGAAACCTGCCGGCATACAGCGTAAGCAATCTGACTCTTGAAAAAACGATCAAGCTTGCCAAATCACCAAAACACTCTCACACTCCGCCCTCTCTCCAATTCAAGCTGGCCATCAACAATCTCTTCAATGCCGACTACCTTTCCGTCCTCTCCCGACCTATGCCCGGCACCAACTTCGAATTCTTTCTTTCCTTCACATATTAAACACCACGATATGAAAAAGACCCTTATCTCAATTCTGATATGCGCTATTCCGGTAATCATCCAGAGCTGCCACAACACCTCCGGAACTCTCTCAGACTACACCGAGATTCGCTACACCCCGGCGGAGGCCTCCGGCTTCTCCATCTTGGGTAAGGAAGGATCGGAAAGCACCCTTCTCACCGTATCCAATCCCTGGCAAGGAGCTGACAGCATAGCGTCGCAACTATTTATTGCCAGATCCGGCGATGAGGCTCCACTCGCATTTAAAGGTCAGGTGCTCGATGGAGAGGCCCGCCGCATCGTCACCACATCATCAACCCATATTGCGCTGCTCGACGCCTTGGGAGCCACCGACCGAATAGTAGGAGTATCGGGCATGAACTACATCAGCAATCCCAAGATACAAAAACATCGGGATGAGATTGCGGATATCGGATATGAAGGCCACTTCGACTATGAGGCTATCTTATCCTCAGATCCTGACCTCGTGCTTCTCTACGGAGTTGGCGGAGAAAGTCCGATGGAGGGCAAACTTCGCGAGCTTGGCATCCCTTTCATCTATATCGGCGATTATCTTGAGGATTCCCCTCTTGGAAAAGCCGAATGGATTGTACCTGTCGCTGAAATAATAGGCGATAGAAAAACCGGGGAAGAGACTTTCTCCGCGATTTCAGATAGATACAACACCCTGAAAAAGAAAGTGGCGGACAGTGTAACCGATACCCCTTCGGTCATGCTCAACGTGCCTTACGGCGACTCCTGGTTCATGCCTTCCGCCTCAAGCTACATGGCTCGCCTTATATCCGATGCCGGAGGAAACTACATCTACAATAAAGACACCGGCAACATATCCGCTCCAATTGACCTTGAAGAAGCTTATAGGCTCGTCTCAGATGCTGATTTCTGGATTAATGTGGATCAGACGGCATCTCTCTCCCAACTCGCCGCAAAATGTCCGAAATTCACGGATACTCGTGTTTTTCGCAATGGTTATATCTACAACAACACTCTCCGCGCCAACCCAGCCGGAGGAAACGACTTCTTCGAATCAGGAATAACACACCCTGATATTATCCTGCGTGATCTTGCTCATATTTTCCATCCTGAATCTTCAGACAGCACATTGTATTACTATAAAAAACTGAATTAATGCATTCCCGCTCCTCTATAATATTC
>CAMWJD010000013.1 GCA_947174515.1 uncultured Porphyromonadaceae bacterium | reverse complement strand
TTGCGGTTGCGCCGCTCTTTAAGATTATGGGCTTCTCCATTATATTGTAACATCCATACCGGTTTCTGCAGACGGCGAAGTGCCATGAAGAGTTCTATCCCTTGATACCAGGGCACAGCTCCGTCACTGTCATTGTGCATGATAAGAAGAGGTGTTTCAACACGGTTGGCATGAAATAGCGGGGAGTTTGCAATATAGAGTTCCGGAGCCTCCCAAAGATTTCTGCCAATCCGGCTCTGTCCTAATTCATATTGAGCTTGACGGGAATCTCCGCTTTCCCATCGTATACCGCCGAAAGCCGATGTCATGTTGCTGACAGGAGCGCCACTTCCGGCGCATGCAAACATATTGGTCCGTGTCACGAGATATGCAGTCTGATATCCTCCCCAGCTCTGACCGTCGATTCCGATACGCTCACGGTCGATCCAGGGATAGCGGTCGCACATGGCTTCAGCTCCTGAGCAAACGAAATTCCATGCACATTCACCCGGAATACCAGCTTTGTAGTGAATATCCGGAACAAAAATCACGTATCCCCGACTCACATAGAAAGGATAATTCACCCAACTCCATGAGGGCTCCATGTTAAAATGGGAATATAGTTTTTCCGAGCCCGTTTCATAGAACACACACAGCATGGGATACTTCTTGGCGGGATCGAAATTTTCCGGCACATACAGCACTCCGTCGGATGGTGTTCCATCATAGGCGTGCCAGCTCACGAGGCGTGCGGACCCCCAATAGTAATCTTTTACTTGAGGATTTGAATCACTTATCCGCCGTGCTTTGTCAAATATGCCTTTGGGAGCGATCCATACATCAGGCATCACTGAGAAATTTGCTTCAACAAATGAGATAGAAGGTGCTTCAAGCGCCTGCTTTATTTGAGTGAAGCTTAGAGTGTCAAGGATAATATTATCAGGTTTTGAAGGTAATCCATATTTCATGGAAGCGAGCCCGTTGCGCTTATCTTTATAGTTGAATAGGGTAAGGGTCATGAGGTCGCCATTCTTCAAGAAGCGTCTGTTTTCGCCATGCGTGTTGACATATCTGATTTTTAAATTGTTGTCACGGCCGTAGCTTTTAGTAAGGCAGACAGGAATGTCTTTCCCTGTCGGATCTACGCTCCAAATGTCGTAACGGTCATAAACGAGCATCCTGGCATCTCCTTCAGTCCATGAAGCCTCACCGTATTCTTGCCGCACACCGGGATGATCATCAGTTTCGTCCCAAACAGGATAAGGAATATTTTCAGTGATATTTCTGGTATTACCGGATGCGATTTCATAAGAAAACCAGTCACCATCCTTAAACCAGAACACGAATCGACCTTCGGGTGAAAGATCTGCAGATTCACTATATACATTTGCAATTTCCTTGCATTGTCCATTCGTGACATTGACGACGCTTATTGACTCTGGAGCGTAATAATTCCATTGGTGGCTTACGATATCATGGCTAGGGTCGCACACGAGAGCCCAGTCGGCATCCCAGCGGTCGGGAGCTATTACATTAGCGAGAGGATTGGAATCGATGAGCTGATAGTTGCCGCTTTTAATGTCAATGACAACAGGGAAGGTCTTCTTCCTTATTTCGTCAATATTGCTTTTTTCCTGCGGGGGTGTGTAAGGTGAGTCCCAACGCCATATGTCAAGTTCCGGACGTTCAAAACTTACAAGAGTTGTGTCATCAGGAGCTATTTCAGGAGCTACTCCAATAATGAGCCTTTTCCCGTTATTGCTGAATTCGAGCTTTGAATACTGATTAATATAGAGTTCCTTTTGTGCATTTTTCTCCATATTATATTGCCATTCCTTCAAGAGCTTTTCTTGAAGTTGAGGGTCTGACGAGTGAGGAGGTTGTAAATTCGGTCCCTTTCTGTCGGTTGTGATTTCAAGCTCGAATTCCGCAGGACAAGAGGGTTGGGCATTAAGCTCGGACATCCATAGCTTCATTCGTCTGGTTCCCGTGTCATTGCTGTCGTTGGTGGAGGTGTATGCCAATTTTAGGCCATCTTCAGAAAAAACGGGATCGCCGTAATGTTTTTTCCCTTCGTCAATAATAAATTCTTTTCCTTCCGGAAGATATAAAACTTTTATACCTGTTTTATAAATTGAGTCTTTCGATGTCGGTTTGGTTACGCACGCAAGTCTCTTTCCATCTTCTGTGAAAGAATAATTATCAATAAAAGGATACACCTTAAAGTCTCCTGAAGCGAGGTCCCTTACTACGAGTGGCAGTCCGGCTTTTTTGTCGGATAGCTTAATATCTTTAGTGATGGCGGTGTCGCAGCTGATATACGCAACCCGGTCACCACCTTTCTTGCCGATCTTGAATCCTTTGACCAGAGGAATCTTAGTCACAGAATAGTTTCTTAGGTTGATAATAACCAAGGAATCCTGTGGCATATCATAGTCTTTTTTCTTTTCGATTTTTGCCTGTCTGGTGTCTTTGAATAGTGGTTTGATTTTTGCTACAGCCCATCGGCTGTCGGCAGTGAAAGCAACTCCGGCACCTCTCGGAATATTCACTTCCTTACCATTGTCTGTGTTTTTAAGGGTAAGTATGCCGTCTCCTTCTTGAGGATTGACGCTGAAGGCTGCCCATTTGCCATCGTTGCTGAGACAATGGTTGGTCACTTTTTTCCATTCATCAAAGCATGAGTGGTCAAGAGTCTTTTTTGCGCTGACAGGGAGCGACAGACATATGGATGCGAAAGCTAAAATAAACTTATTCATATTTGATCCGGATTCAAGGGGGCAAAGGGTAATCAGCTTAGTTTCAGGTTGTGGCCCATACGCTCCTTTTTGGTGTGCATATAGAATTGATTGTATGGGTTGGGTTGCACTTCAAGAGGGACATTCTCAACTGTTTCTATTCCAAAGCCTTCAAGACCGATGCGTTTCATCGGGTTGTTGCTCATAAGTCGCATTTTCTTTATTCCGAGAGAATGGAGTATCGAAGCTCCTACTCCGTAACTGCGTTCATCTGCCTTATGGCCTAAATGCAGATTTGCATCTACAGTGTCAAGTCCTTCTTCCTGAAGTTTATATGCCTTGATTTTATCCATTAGCCCGATGCCACGTCCTTCTTGATTGAGATAGACGATAGCTCCGCGTCCTTCTTGTTCGATCATTTCCATAGCTTTGTGTAGTTGCTCGCCACATTCGCATCGCATTGATCCGAAAATATCACCTGTGGCGCAACTGCTGTGGACGCGTACGAGAACCGGATTTCCGTCTGACAGGTCTCCTTTAATGAGTGCGATGTGTTCCAGTCCATTGTCTTTTTCACGGAATGGGATGAGACGGAAATGTCCGTAGGCTGTAGGCATGTCCACTTCCTCTCCTTTTTCAAGCATGTTGTCATTTTCCAGGCGATAGGAAATAAGATCCCGGATGCTGATTAATTTCAATCCCCACTCGTCAGCAAGTTTCCGGAGTTCGGGAAGGCGAGCCATGGTGCCGTCTTCATTCATGATTTCCATTAAGGCACCGGCCGGTTCAAGTCCCGCCAGACGGGCAAGATCGACAGCCGCTTCAGTATGTCCCGCTCTTGCAAGCACGCCAAGATCTTGGGCATAAAGGGGATTGATGTGGCCGGGGCGTCCGAAGGTCTGAGCGGTTGACTTAGGGTCCGCGAGAGCATTCAGAGTTGCGGCGCGGTCATGAGTGCTTACGCCGGTAGTGCATCCCTCGAGTTTGTCAACTGTAATTGTGAAGGGCGTTCCAAGCATCGAGGTGTTTTCTTCCACTTGGAATCCGAGGTCAAGTTCCTTACAGCGCTTCATGGTCAAGGGTGCGCATAGCACGCCTCGGGCATTCTGAAGCATGAAGTTTACTTGCTCAGGTGTTATTTTTTCAGCAGCTATGATTAGGTCGCCTTCATTTTCTCTGTCTTCGTCATCGACTACGATTACAAAATTACCCTTTTTGAATTCTTGTATTGCTTCTTCTATGGAGTCTAATTTGATTTTCATATTTTTATTTTTTTGAATTTTGCCCCACTGAGGTGGACGGAGGCGTATTGATCAGGTCATTATTGTTCGGGTATGCGGAAGAGTGAGAAATTTACTGAGCCGTAGGAACGATGTTGGTCGAAACAGGGCAAATTGGAAAAATCATATTTGTCACTATGCTCTATAATGATAAGAGATCCCTTTTTTATCAGGTGTGATTCCATTATCAAGGTTGGTATTTCCGCGAATCTCGGATGGTCATAAGGAGGATCTGCAAAGATGATGTCGTATGGCTTTTTGGTAGCCGAAATGAATTTGAACACATCTCCCTTGATGACACGGAGAGCCTGATCCCCAAGTTTTTCTTTAATGCTTCTGATAAAATTAGCTTGGGTCGCAGCCATTTCAACAGATGTGACTGAGGAGGCACCTCTTGATAGAAATTCAAGGCTTATGGCTCCGGTCCCGGCAAAAAGATCAAGCACATCTTCTCCATCAATGTCTTCGATATTTTCAATGACATTGAAAATATTCTCTTTAGCAAAATCTGTAGTAGGGCGAGCCGTGATATTGTGAGGCACGTCAAACCTTCGTTTGCCATATTTACCTCGTATGATGCGCATATTTCTTCTTCCTGTTGATAGCCAGATACACGCCGGTGGGAATTTCCAGACCATCGAGCTCGTGGTTTTTCTGACTGACTGACTTAAAATAGGGTACAAGAGCTTTTCCAATCGACTGGCGGACCGCATGAATACCGCTGAAGACAATTTCTGTATCGGATGCTTGCGCTTTAAAGGTCTTTAAAATATTGAATATGATATAAGCGATATCCGAATGATTTTTCCATATATGCGTTGTGGAGCATAGCAGTTTGTTTCGGTCAAGTAAGACTATGTCGACAGAATAAGGCCTGATATCCACAAGATATTTGTAAGAATCATGTGGCTGCTGTCCGGCTTCTCTGAGTAGTAATTGCTGACTCCATATCCGGGCGCCGGGAAAAGAACGCTGCATGAAGGATTTGAGTCCCGGCACAAGCATAAAAGCGCATTTTTCATCTCCCAGGTCGTTGACCATTACATCAAGATTGTCACCGCCATATATTTTTACGTATGCCTCAGCACAGTCGTCATCAGTAGGATAGGATGAGGCCGGCAGCCACAGTTGTCGGTCGCTTTCTACGATAATATCTGCAGAATAGTCATCAAGAACGGCAGGATTTTCGTAGACGGCATCTTCTATTCTTTCTAAAAGCCCCTCTTCTGATGGAGACCATTTTTTGTTTATTATGATGCGGGGGTTAATGCTAAGGGTAGCATTAGGAAGAAGCCATGCGCCTAATCCATCTTTGGAAATGTCGACTGCAAGATGCCAGTGCCCGGTGTCAAGGATGTCTGCACGGGGCGTATTTTGGGGTATTTTTTCACTCATAATGCAAAATTAACAATAAATCTGACTAAAAACAAAATATATCTTGCCTGTTTCACATTTTTTTTTCAATTTTGCATAATGAATGGAGAGAAAACACTAAAGATCGAATCTCTCAACCGGAGAATAGTGATGCTGACTTTGCCCACAATAGTCAGCAATATCTCTGTTCCTCTGCTCGGACTTTGTGATACGGCGGTGGCCGGGCATATGGGTGATGAGAGATATTTAGCCGGCATGGCGATCGGATCTATAATGGTCACGACGATGTATTGGCTGTTCAGTTTTCTTCGTGCAGGCACTTCCGGATTGACCGCTTCGTATTATGGGTCCGCCGACAGGTATGGGATGGGAGTATGCCTCAGAAATTCATTGCTTCTTGCGATAGTAATTGGATTGATTCTGATGGCCGTTTGCAGTCCTGTGCTCGGTTTCCTTCAGAAAGTGATGGGAGCCACTCCGCAGACAGCTGAATTGGCAGGAGAATATTTTTCTCTTTGTATTCGTGGGGCTGTGCCTATGATGATCCTTACTGCTTTGTCCGGATGGCTCATAGGGATGCAATCCACATCCTCAGCCATGTGGGTAAATATTGGTGTTAGTGTGCTGAATGTAGCGGCTACTCTGATGTTGGTGTATGGATTTGGTTTCGGTTATGCGGGTATAGCTATTGGGACAGTCCTGTCACAGTGGATCATGATTGTTCCTGCAGCGTGTTTGTGTATCCGTATTTGTAAGATGAACGGTATTGTGTTGTGGAGATCGATTAATGATGGACATCGGCGATTTGCAGCGACGCCATCATCACCCTGTTACGGAGAAAATATATCGTGTAATCGAACCGGGAGCATGGAATGGAAAGCTATGTTGAATGTGAATTCAAATTTGTTTTTTCGATCTGCTTGCCTGATAGCGCTTTCGCTTATGCTTTATGGTTACAGCGCACGCCTCGGTGATATAGAGGTTGGTGCAAATGCCGTCATCAATCAGATGTTTCTTTTCTTTTCTTACTTCATGGATGGTTTTGCTTTCACCGGAGAGGCATTAGTCGGCAGATATTCGGGTGCTCGTAATTTGGAAATGCTTGGAAAATCAATCCTTTTATTATTGGGATGGACGGCAGGCTTAACTCTGATTTTTATATTAGTGTATTCTCTGTTTTTATCGGATATCGTTCATCTGTTAAGCGATTCAAAAGAGGTAGCGGAAAGCGTGGCTGCTTGTAAGATATGGGTATCAGCATTGCCATTGGCAGGAGCGTTTGCTTTTATATTCGACGGATTTTATATAGGGTTGACAAAGACTCGGCCAATGCTCATTTCTACTATTGGAGGAGTTGGATTATTTGCGATACTGTTGCATTTCATTGACCATACGCAATGGATGATATGGATGGCGTTTGTGTGCTATCTTGCGTTAAGGTCATTGCTTTTGATTTCACTTTTCCCATACACTCTAAAAAAATTACAATTACAGAAAATTATAATATAAAAATGATCAAGATTATAAATGCCAAGTTAAATCTTGGACTTAATATTGTCAGGAAGAGAGAAGATGGTTATCATGATCTGGAGACTGTTTTTTACCCTATCGGTAAATATAATGGAACTCCCGAGAATCCCGAACCATTCTGCGACATTCTTGAAATCACGCCGTCTGACAAGACAGAATTTGAGTTTTCAGGAAGGAAAGTTGACTGTCCGCTTGAAAGAAATTTGGTATATAAGGCGTGGAAAGTGTTCAAGGAATCATATAAGGATTTAAAGGATTATCGAATCCATTTGGAGAAGCATATGCCCGATGGTGCTGGACTTGGCGGTGGAAGTGCAGATGCGTCAGGAGTGCTTTTGATGCTGAATGAATTATCCGGGATGCCGTTTGGAAGGGAGCGGTTGGCTCAGTTGGCATTGACCTTGGGTGCTGATTGCCCGTTCTTTATATATAATAGTCCTTGCTATGCAGAAGGAGTAGGGGAGAGGTTAGAACTCATTGACGTGGATCTTTCCGGATGGTGGTGTCTGCTTGTGAAGCCGGAGGTGTCAATATCTACAAAAGAAGCCTTTGCCGGAATTACTCCATGCATACCGTTGACATCACTCAAAGATATCGTCAGATTAAAAGTTGAGGATTGGCAAGCGCAGATGGTTAATGATTTTGAGGAATCAATCTTTCCCCGACATTCTCGTTTGAAGGATATTAAGGAAAATATTATTAAGTGCGGGGCTGTATATGCTGCTATGTCCGGGTCCGGATCTACGGTATTCGGTATCTTTAAAAGAAAAGAGATTGCATTGGAGGCTTCAGAGAGATTTGACGGATGTTATGTGGCGGTTTGTAAACTGTAAGAGTTGGGTATCATGGCGTTAGCGTATGAAAAAAACAGCTACTTTCGCAAGCAACTGTTTTAGAAAGTTTTCCATAATACTTTCGAACTAACCTAACATCATGAAACGATTTTATACTATTAAAACAACAATATATTAAAAATGTTTTAAATGATCCTGATTTTTTATAAATATTGAAATCATAAAAATTCCAATAATAAGTTCAACAGCGTTTTTGATGCGTTAGTTTGGTCATTTTTGTTAGTCAACCTCATAAATAAGTTTAAACAAC
The DNA here is from genome assembly GCA_947174515.1 of uncultured Porphyromonadaceae bacterium. Taxonomy (GTDB): domain Bacteria; phylum Bacteroidota; class Bacteroidia; order Bacteroidales; family Muribaculaceae; genus Lepagella. The sequence continues at coordinate 18,334 of CAMWJD010000013.1, read as the reverse complement.
TTCATTATAAATTTATGAAAAATAAAATATGGACAGTGATATTAAGGGTAATGATGTTTATATTACTTCTTACTTCCTTTAGCGTGTCAGGTGAAAGAATTGTTGTCTCAGATAGCATAAGAGAGGGAGAGTATATGGATCGAACAGACATTGAGGAAGTTGTATTTTCAGAATCATGCGGGATAACTGAGATTCCTGACTATGCTTTTTTAGGTTGCACGTCTCTTAAAAAGGTGAAGCTTCCTTCCGGACTTAAAAAAATTGGTTTTCAGGCATTCAGCGAGTGTGCTTCTCTGGTTGAAGTCAACTTCCCTGAAACTTTGGAAGATATTGGCAGCAATTCGTTTACTTATTGTGAATCTCTCGATAATGTTAGTTTTCCTGATGGATTAAAGCACATTGGCCACAATGCATTCTCATTTTGCGGTTCGCTTAAGGATGTGTTTCTGCCTGACAATCTTGAGGAAATAGAGTCATACGCCTTTTCTGACTGCAATGCATTGCAGAAAGTGCGTCTTCCTGCCAATGATCATTTGCTGGGAGAATTGTTGTTGAACTGTTGTCCGGAGCTTGTCGAGATAATCTCTCCTTCTGAAAAAGTTCCGAAATTTGATTGCGATAGTTATTTGTTTGACCCTTACGATGTGGTTGCATACGAAAAATGCGTTCTTAAAGTACCTGGGAATGTGATAGATAGCTATAATGTTTCAAAATCATGGCAGAAGTTTAACAGAATTGTAATAGCAGATTAATGAACATATAATATTTAAAATATGTTTAGTAGATATAAAAATCATTTAAACATTGATTTAATACTAAGAAAAACACACGAGAACACATAAACCATATTTTTTATCCACTTAATCTTTTACACTATGAAAAAATTATTCTCCACTATCGTCGCTCTCTCTCTCACCGCAGTAGGATTTACAGCAGCCGCTGAGAACTCATCTGAAGCCACCCCGGAAGCTAATCCTGGTGAAAGCGCAGTATGCACGCAGGCTCCTGAAGCCACTCCCGCAGTTAGTCCTGCAGTTGCCCCTTCTGTGACAGTTGAGGTTCCTGAATTAATCGCAGAACATCTTTCGGTTCGTTTCCCCGGTTCTACAGTTTACGGCATAACTCGCGAAGGCGTGACTTATGTGGTAGATCTTGGAGATGGCCTTCACATCCGCTACGACAACTGCTTCAACCCGGTATGCTACGGAGTGCACAACCATGATTATTGATCATATCAGATTATATATATAATAAGAAAAGCGCATCTATTTGATGCGCTTTTTCTATTAAGTAGCTAATGAAAATTTGTTATAGACCGAGAAGTGCAAGCGGTTGCCAAAGGGAGAGTTCAACCGAATTCACAAGCCATTCATAGATCGGACTTACGAGACCGAAGAAAAGGATTCCTATGAGGCAGAGTCCAAGTCCTACCTTTGCTACGCAGGTGCTCTTAAATTCACCAATCATCGGTTCGGCGTTAGAAATCCACATTGCCTTTACGACACAGAGATAGTAGTATAGAGAGATTACTGTGTTGATGAGGGCTACAAGCACAAGCATATAGAGTGCCATCGAATTTGTGGAGCAAACACTTGTGAAAATAAGAATCTTACTAAAGAATCCGGCGAAAGGAGGTATACCTGCAAGTGAGAACATCGCAAGTGTCATTGCTACGCTCAGCCAAGGATTGGTCTTGTGAAGACCATTGTAGTCGTCCATGTTCAGGCGCCCGGTATTGTCTTCAATTGTCTGGATCACTGCGAACGCACCCAGGTTGCTGACTACATATACAATGATGTAGAACATTAATGATGCCAATCCGAGTGCATTTGCGGCGATTATGCCAAGCATAATATAGCCGGCCTGTGATACAGATGAGAAAGCCATGAATCGTTTCATGTTCTTCTGGCGGAGTGCGAATAGGTTGCCGACTGTGATAGTAAGAATGATGAGTGCATAAAGCATCCATTCCCATGCGTCGCTGTATACCTGGCCGAAGCACTGTGTGAAGATGATGAAGAAAGCGAAGGCTGCTGAACCTTTAGATACTACAGATAGATAGGAAGTGACCGGAGTTGGCGCACCCTGATATACATCTGCTGTCCAGAGATGGAACGGAACGAGCGAAAGCTTGAAACCGATGCCTGCCATCACGAATGCAAGAGCGAAGATCAAAAGACCGCTCATTTCTCCTTCAACGATAGCCAATGACAGATCAGAGAAATAGAGACTTCCCATTGAGAAGGCATATACGAAGCTGAGGCCCATCATTAATATTGCAGAGCTGAATACTGCTGTCAGAATATACTTGATTCCTGCCTCATGGCTTTCATAACGATATTTGTCAAATGCCACCATCGCTGCGATCGGGAGTGATGCTGATTCAAGACCGATGATGAATAGAAGGAAGTGTCGGGCGGATACCATCAGGTACATGCCGAAGAGAGTCACAAGGAGAAGCTCGTAAAACTCTCCTTTTCTCAGACTCATTTCTTCGCTATCAGCCCATTTGAATGACTGAAGAAGCACGAGGAATACACCGATATTGAGTATACACTTCATTGCCTTGCAAGCAGTGTCGTTGACATACATCCCACCGAAGATTCCTTCCGGTGAGCTTGGTGCAAGCCAGATAGCTACAGTGCCGAGGAGGAAGAGAACGGCTGTAAACGGGGTCAGAATCTTCTTTACCCCCTCTCCTCCGAAAGTGTCCATGAAAAACACTACGAGGAAGATTCCCAATACAATCAGTTCGGGAAGCATGATCCCAAATTGTGAATAGTCCATTGTTTTTTTCTGAGTTGTTAGTTTGAAAGGTAAAGATTTAGATTATAGTGCTGCACCCTGAATGGCTGCTATAATCGGAGAGAAAGAATGTTGAATTGTCTCATTGATCCAGTTGGGGAAGCATCCTATTCCGGCGATGCAGAGGATGAGTGTCACAGTGCTGAGTCGCTCAAACCAAGTGGCATCTGTCAAAGCGAGATGATGTTCGTCCTGTACCGGACCAAGCAGGAGCTTGCCGACAACGCGAAGAATATATACAGCTGTAATCACGATTGAGCAGGTAGCGGCAATCACAAATACGCGGTGGAACGTGTCGGCATCCTGGAAAGAACCGAAGAATATTGTCATTTCGGCTACGAAACCTGACAGACCGGGAAGACCGAGAGATGCGAAACCTGCTATCATGTAGCATACGCCGAGATAAGGCATAATCTTCATGAGGCCACCCATCTGACGGATATCGCGTGTATGAGTACGTCCGTAGATCATACCGATGAGTGCGAAGAAGAGTGCTGTCATGAGTCCGTGAGAAAGCATCTGAAGGATTGCACCTGTCATTGCTGTAGTGTTGAGCATCAGGATTGCGAAGAGCACCATGCCGCAGTGTGACACGGAAGAATATGCGTTGATATACTTGAGGTCGGTCTGTACGCAAGCAGAGAATGCACCGTAGACAATCGATATGCCTGTGAGAACGATGAAGATCCAAGCAAGTTCATTTGCTGCCTGAGGAAGAAGGAATATCGCGATGCGGAAGCAACCGTAGCCACCAAGTTTCATGAGCACGCCTGCATGGAGCATTGATACGGCAGTTGGTGCACATGCATGACCGTCAGGACTCCATGTGTGGAACGGGAACATTGCACCAAGAACACCGAAACCAACAAATGTGAAGCAGAAGAGAAGGCGCTGCCAGCTTGGGTCAATACTTGAATTGTGTGATATCTCAAGTATGTTCCATGTGCAGTTTGCCAAGTCAGGTGCGGAGTGCCAGAAGATGCCGAGCAGACCAAGCATAAGGAATGCTGAGCCACCCATAAGCATAAGAGTAAGTTTCATTGCGCTGTATTCCTTGCGTCCTGTGCCCCATACACCGATCAATAGGTACATCGGAATAAGTGCGACCTCATAGAACATGAACATTGTGAACATATCGATCGAGATAAAGAATCCGAATACTCCTGTGCTGAGCAAGCAGAACCACAAGAAGAAATTCTTTGGAAGGGGATTAATCTTCCAGGAAGCGAATGTACCGGCGAATACGATTACGCAACTAAGAAGAAGCATGAGGACGGATATTCCGTCGACTCCTACGGCAAGATGGATGTTGAGAGGAGCATACCACATCCAGCTTCCAAGATAGAGCATTTCTGAAGTGTCACCGGCTGAACGGAGGCTTAAGAAATCTACGCATAGCCATATCCCGAGCACCATCAACGCGGTACTGCCGATAGTCATCACCGCACGGATGGCATTCATACTGCTATTGCGGCAGAAGCCGAGTCCGGCCATCATAAGGATGGGTATGATAACAAACCAAATTAAGATATTTCCAAACATTGTCTTGTATTTTTTAGCAATATGAATAACTTATCAAATTATACAGAGCCAAACCACAGCTGCAAGCGCGACAGCTCCAAAGAAGTACCATGCCACGTATGCCTGTATGTGTCCATTTTGCATTCCGCGGATAGCGAGACTTCCTTTCTGAGTGATCTTTGCGAATCCGTCCATGGTGGCATCTATTACGTGGCGGTCAAACCATGCTATGCTCTGGCAGATGATGCCGAAGATGATCTTATGAGTGATGAACTGATATATTTCATCCCAGTAGAATCTACGGTGTGCTGCTTCCCAAAGAGTCGGAAGGGCAGCGCGCATCTTGGCAGGTTTGTCATTCTTCTTCATATATAGCCAAGTGGCAAGAGCGATAGCTATCAAAGCAATTGCTACGCTTGTTAAAGCTACGGCTGCTTCAAGATGTATATGGTAGGGTTCTCCATTGTAAGTGACGAACTCTCCGAAAGGTATGAAACCGGCTACGCAGCTCACCAGAGCGAGGATGATAAGCGGAAGAGACATCTGCCAGGGGCCATCATGGGGCTTGTGCTCTTTGTAGTGTGGGTTCTCTTCCCACCAGAAGATGAGATAATAGAGACGGAACATATAGAAGGCTGTCAGACCTGCAACCATTGACATCCATGCACCCCAGAAGAATGAGTTCTGATACATGGCAGCAAGCATCTCATCCTTTGAGAAGAATCCGGAGAATGGTGGTATACCTGCGATGGCAAGACAGCCGATTAGGAATGTCCAGTGAGTTATTGGCATGTATTTGCGCAGACCTCCCATCGCTGTGTAGTCATTGGAGTGAACAGCGTGGATAAGGCAGCCGGCTCCAAGGAAGAGGAGCGCTTTGAACATTGCATGCGTGAAGAGGTGGAACATTGAAGCCATATAGCCCAGACCGGGTGCATGCCAGTGTTCACCTACAGGTATGTAGTCGCGTGCCACAGCGAGTGAAACCATCATGAATGCTATCTGTGAAATAGTGGAGAATGCAAGCACACGCTTGATATCCACTTGACAGCAGGCCACAACTGCGGCATAGAAAGCTGTGATAGCGCCGACCACTCCTACAAAATCCATTGATGCAGGAACCTGGCAGTAGCATGGGAACATGCGTGCTACGAGGTAGACTCCCGCAACGACCATTGTTGCAGCGTGGATTAGCGCAGACACAGGAGTAGGACCTTCCATTGCATCCGGTAGCCAGATATGAAGAGGCATCATCGCTGATTTACCCATACCTCCCATAAAGATCAATACCATCGCCCAAGTCATTACGGATGCTCCCATAAATGTTGCACCTCCACATTCAGCCATCACAAGTTCCGGATTGGATGTGAGGATCTGAAAGTTGAATGTGTCTGTATAATAAGAGAGCAATAATATTCCTATAAGGAATCCGAGATCGGCGAAACGGGTGACGATAAACGCTTTCTTGGATGCTGAAACCGCCGAAGGAAGCTTATAGAAGAATCCGATCAGCAGATAAGAGCTGACACCCACAAGCTCCCAGAAGATATACATCTGGAAAATGTTGGTGGCCACTACAAGACCGAGCATTGAGAAAGAGAAGAGGCTCAGGAATGCGTAGTAGCGTTGGAATCCCGGCTCATGCTCCATATATCCCCATGAATAGAGGTGAACGAAGAATGAGATTGTGGTGATGACAATAAGCATCATTGCAGAAATCGGGTCAAGCAGGAAACCGAGTTTTACAACGAGTTTATCGGTGAAAGCGAGCCAGGTGACATCAAAGACCTGGAATTGCTGGCGTACACCATCGATGATAAATTCAGGTGCGCCACTGAAGAAGTATGTGAAAGCCACTGTATAGGCAAGTACTGCACATGTACCCATACCAAGAATACCCAGTACGCCGGCAACTTTGCGTGGCATCACAACGCCTCCGATTCCCAAGATGAGGAACATCGCAATTGGGATCGCAAGGATTAAAATTGGAAGTGTTATGTCCATATCTTAGGATAGTTTAAAATTTCATTTCTTTAATGTCCGTCACATTAGTATTGCCGATGGCACGGTAGATATTGATAATCAGAGCGATGGCAATTGCTGTTTCTGCAGCTGCAATAGCAATTGCAAAGAGAGTAAACATCATACCCTCCATTGAGCCGGGAAACAAATAACGGTTGAATATCACGAAATTGAGATCCGCTGAATTGAGCATCAGCTCAAGAGATATCAGCATGGCGATCATATTCTTGCGGGTAAGGAAGCCGTAGACTCCACAAATGAAGAGTATAACGCTCGGCACCAAATACCATAAAATACTTATATCCATAATATAAAATTATTTCGGAATTATTTTTTACGAGCGATTACTACTCCTCCGATGATGCACGCGAGAAGCAGAACGCTGACTGCCTCAAACGGAAGAAGATATTGGAATTTTTCTGAGCCTACTAACGCAATGCCTATATCGTGCATTGTCAGTGTCGGCCCACCTATCTCAATAACCTGAGAAAGGGAAAGACCCTTGGCCAACGGCATCTTGAAGAGGGCAAGAATAAGAAGGACAGCACCTATAACCGATGCGGAAATGCCTACGAATTGGCGGTGCGCTGCAAGCGGAGCTGTTTTGTCGTTGGGTTTGTGGGTAAGAATGATAGCGAACACAAAAAGCACCATAATGCCTCCGGCGTAGACTGCCAGCTGCACTGCTCCGAGGAATTGATATCCCATCTGGAAATAGAATATCGCGGTGCAGATCAGCGAGAAGAGCAGATAAGTGGCTGCGCGAAGGATTTTGGTCGTAGTGACAGCCATGAATGCTGAGACCACCATTGCGATGGCTACTACGAAGTAGAGTATTACGTTTCCTACTGAATCCATTGTTGTTATTGGGTTTTCTTAGTTGTCATTTTGTCATTTTGACAAATTGTTGTTTTATGAATTTGTCAATATGTCATGATATCTTCATTTGGAAGCCTGATTTTCAGGTGCATTGGGTTGCGATACTTGTGCACCTTCCTTTTGAGCTTTCAGTGCGGCTGCCTTTGCTAAGGCCTCTGCCTTGATTTTGGCAAGTTGCTCCGGATCCATTGCAGGTTTTGGCTTGGGTTTTGAAGCTTCTGCTATCACCTGTGAATCGGTCATCTCTGAATGGGCATTCAGTTGCTTCACGAGTTTATCGCGCGTGAACACAGCTTGTTCGAATTCATTAGAAAACTCAAGTGCATCCTGTGGGCAAGTAGTCACGCATAGCATGCAGAATGTGCAGCTGCCGAGATCGTAGTAATACTTGTCGAGCACTTTTTTCTTCTTGCCATCCGGAAGCTCAACGAATCGTGTCTTTAGTTCGATTGAACTGTTAGGGCAATTCATCTGGCAGATACCGCAGGCGATACATTTATTGTACGCGGGCGTGGCATCATCACCAATCAGTGTAAGTTCCGCACGGAAACGGTCGGCAATTTTCAGAGTCTTGCGGTTTTCCGGATATTGCTCAGTGATCTTGGGAGTCACAAGCTCCTTTCCTGTCACTGCCATACCCTTCGCCAGACTCGCGATGCCTTGACCTACCGACGAAAAATATTCCTTAATACTACTCATATGTTAGATAATTTTTAGTTTTCTTTCTTTTGCTATTGGTCTAATTGATCCAATTAGTCTAATACGATTGAAATTAGCGTTCTACTTGGCCGCCTAAGATGTCGAGGAGTTCTGAAGTGATATTTTCTTGGCGGAGTTTGTTGTATTCAAGCTGGAGACCTTCGAGGAGTTTCTTTGCGTTGTCATTAGCGCTTTGCATTGCCATCACGCGGGCCGCCTGTTCAGATGCACGGTTTTGTATTGTGATTTCTTGCATCGAAGAGAGCACAAACATAGGTAACACTGCATTGAAGATGCTGTTGGCATCCGGCTCGAAAATGCACATGCCTGTTGATGCCATTTTATCCGAACCTTCAATCAGAGTATCTCCCGATATCGGGAAAAGAGTCTCGAATGTAGCTCTTTGGCGACTCATGGAGTAATACTTCATATATTCCACGCATACAAGATCATATTCTCCTTCTGAGAATTTTTCTCTTAACATGTGGGTGAATTCATTGACCTTTTCTGCCTCCATTTTGGAATTGACACCATCGGTAAGTATGACTTTAATATGATGTCCGGCTATCTTTGAAACGGCTTTTGCCATCTTCTGACCGATAGGGTATATGCAGATTTCTACAGAAGGCCCGTATTTGGCTTGGAGTTGCTTCAATTCAGCCAGCATAGCCTTGAAAATGTTTATATTGTAAGCGCCACATAGTCCGTCATCACTGCCATAGACTGCCAGTGCAATTTTCTTCACCTCATGGCGAGTCTCGATTAGCGGACTGCTGAAATCCGAACCTGACTGTATAATATGGGCCATGATAGACTTTATTTTTTCACGATATGGCACAAGCTGCTTTAGAGAAGCCTCAAACTTATGCACTTTTGCTGAAGATATCATCTTCATTGCTCCGGTGATCTTTTCGCTTGATGCTACTGAGCCGATACGTGTCTTTAGTTCCCTGAGGGTTGCCATTGTTTTTGTTGAATTTAGTTGGGAGTATGCGTCGGGTTCAAGCGGCGCATACCTGTATAGTTATGATTTGTAGCGTGAGCTTATTTCGCTTGCACATTCGCGGAGTTTTGTCTGGACATCGTCTGAAAGGTTGCCTGCCTTGATCTCGTCAAGCACTTCCTTTCGGTATTTTGCCTCAAGAAGTTGAATGAAGAGTGTTTCAAATTCATGAACCTTGTCTATCGGTACATTTTCCAGCAGACCGTTTACGCCACAGAATATGACTGCAACCTGGTTTTCCACAGGCCATGGCTGATACTGCGGCTGGATGAGAAGCTGCTGGTTTTTACGTCCTGTGTCGATCACCTTTGCTGTAACAGGGTCGATGTCGCCACCAAATTTTGTGAATGACTCAAGTTCTCTATACTGAGCCTGGGCAATCTTCAGCGTTCCGGCTACTTTCTTCATCGGTTTGATTTGTGCATTACCACCTACACGGGATACAGAGATACCCACATTGACGGCAGGACGAATACCTTGATTGAAAAGAGCTGTCTCAAGGAAGATCTGCCCGTCGGTGATGGATATCACATTTGTCGGGATGTAAGCTGACACGTCGCCGGCCTGAGTCTCGATGATAGGAAGAGCTGTAAGAGAACCTCCACCTTTCACTATCGGCTTCAACACATCCGGAAGGTCATTCATGTTGGAAGCCACTTGCTGATTATCAATGATCTTAGCTGCTCTCTCAAGTAGACGTGAGTGCAGATAGAAGATATCACCGGGATAAGCTTCTCTTCCTGAAGGACGTTTAAGGATAAGGGATATCTCTCGGTATGCGACAGCCTGTTTTGATAAATCATCATATACGATAAGGGCATCTCGTCCTGTGTCGCGGATATATTCTCCTATTGCCACGCCGGCAAAGGGAGCATAGTATCGCATAGCGGCAGAGTCAGAAGCCGTGGCGGATACTACTACAGTGTAGTCCATCGCGCCATGTTTCTTCAGAGTCTGAACAATAGATGCCACTGTTGATGCTTTTTGACCGATTGCTACATAGATGCAGTAGACAGGTTTGCCCGCGAGAAAGTTTTCGCGTTGATTGATGATCGTGTCGATAGCTATAGCGGTCTTACCGATCTGTCGGTCGCCGATGATGAGCTCACGCTGACCGCGGCCGATAGGAATCATGGAGTCGATTGCTTTCAGTCCTGTCTGAAGAGGCTGCTTCACAGGCTGACGGAAAATAACGCCGGGAGCTTTTCTCTCTAATGGCATGCGAAGCAACTTGCCATCTATCGGACCGTTGCCGTCGATCGGCTCGCCGAGGATATTGATGACACGCCCGAACAGACCATCGCCGACAGGAATAGAGGCAATCTCACCCGTGCGACGAACAGTCATGTTTTCTGACACCGCATTGACATCGTCGAGAAGCACAACACCCACGTTACTCTCCTCAAGGTTAAGAGCGACGCCTGTTGAGCCGTTTTCAAACTCAACGAGCTCACTTGACTTCACGTTTTCAAGACCGTAGACGTGTGCCACGCCGTCACCGACGCTTAGCACTGTGCCCACCTCTTCAAACTTCACCTGTGAGCTGACATTTTCCAGCTGCTGCTTAAGAATATCTGAAATTTCGCTTGGGTTAAGCATTGTTAATTGCTTCTTAAAAGTTTTAAACGTAATTGTTCGATCTCATTGCTGACGGAGGCATCAAGACGCTGGTCGTCTACGTCAATAATAAAGCCTCCGATGAGATCGGGATCCACATCGTATGAGAATTCGAGAGTCATTCCGGTATATGCCTTTTTGACTACTTCACGGAGTTTCTCCATCATCTCGTCGCTGAGCTTTGAGGCAGTTATGATCTTAACGCGGGCTATCTTATTTTCCTTTCTGTAGATATCACAGTAAGCGAGAGCCATCAAATGCGCGAAGTCTGCCCTTTTCCGATCAAGAATGAGCTCGACAAATGAACGATAATCGTCTTCCACCTTATCTCCGGCAGCACTGACAAGTAGCTTTGCCTTATCCTCGCGCTTCACGTAAGGATTCGAAAGCACTTTCTGCAGACCGGAATTCTGCGCAAACGAGTCAGCCACCGTCTTCATCTCAAGGTAGACCTTTTCGGCATTTCCTCTCTCGACGGCGAGTTTATAGAGCGCCTTAGCGTAGCGCTGGGGTATTAGTCCCTCGTTCATTGCCTCAGTTCTTCTCTATTTCGTCCAACATCTTATTTACAAGTTTCTGCTGCTCTTCATCGTTTTTGAGCTGGCCACGCACCATCTTCTCGGCGATGTCGATTGAAAACTTGCTTACTTCATTTCTGAACTGGAGTTCTGCTTCTTTTCTTGACTGCTCTATGGAGACTTTTGCCTGCTCCATCACCTTCCGAGCCTCTTCGGAAGCCTCTCTTTTGGCCTCTTCGATAATTTGGCTTTTCATTTTTGCAGCCTCCCGAAGCATTTCAGCCTGACGGGCCTGGGCTTCACCTATGACCTGTTGTGCGGATTCCTTGGCGTTGTCAAGCTGCTGCTTGGCTTCGCGTGCGTATTCCACCCCTTTGTCGATAGCGTCAGCACGCCCTTCCATCTGTTTGATGATCACAGGCCATCCCCACTTCGCAAGTACGATGAAGAGGAGGATGAACGCTACGAACATCCAGAATACCAGTCCAAAATCGGGCGTGAATAATTCCATTATATTTAGAATTTATGGCCGATGCCGATCAGATGAAGAGTGCGAGTGCAGAAACGATCACAGCGAAGAGTGCCACACCTTCGATAAGGGCAGCGATCACGATCATGTTAGAACGGATGTCACCGGCGCTTTCCGGCTGGCGTGCTATTGCTTCCATAGCGCTGCTACCGATCTTTCCGATACCGATACCTGCGCCGATTGCTGAAAGACCAGCGCCAAATGCTGCGCCGAAAGAGGCGAGAGCTTCTGCTACTAAAATCATTGAAAACATAGTCTTTTTCTTTTTTATGAGTTATTATTTTATTTGAATTTTCTTATTTATCAAGTCTAATTTGTCCAATTAGGCTGCCGGAGATTCTTTGACTTCATGGGGCTCATGCTCCTCATGGATGGCCATGGAAATGAAGATGGTCGAAAGAAGCGTGAACACATATGCCTGGATGAAACTTACAAGGGTGTCGAGAGCAAGCATAAATATCGAGAATATGAGCGAAACCACTGCAGAGACTCCGGCTATCGCTGCTCCGTAGGCTGCGAAAATGAAGATAAGGAGTGTCAGAGTGATTACAATCATGTGTCCTCCCATCATGTTGGCAAATAGTCGGACGCAGAGCGCTGCCGGCTTGGTGAAGATTCCAAATACTTCAATCACCTGCATGATAGGCAATGGGAACTTTAAGAAGAGTGGCACGTCAGGCCAGAAGATTTCCTTCCAATAGTGCTTGTTGCCATTAATATTTGTAATGACGAAAGTCATAACAGCCAACACCAAGGTGATCGCTATGTTTCCGGTCAGATTCGCACCTCCCGGGAATATGACTATAAGTCCGAGCAGGTTCATGACAAGGATGAAGAAGAATGCCGTAAGCAGATACGGTGCAAACTTAGGTGCTTTGTCGCCCAAGGTGCTCTTGATAACTCCGGTATAGATGAAATCAACGCAGAGTTCAAGGAATCCCATTCCTTTGCGCGGTGCTTTAAATCCGTTGCGTGTATAGAATCTCACGAGGCTCATAACCATCCAGGTGACGAGAGCTGCTGCTATGAAAAGTGCGAGTACATTCTTGGTGATGGAGATATCAAAAGGTTTGTACTCCTTATAATATTTGCCATCAAATTTGACATAGCCGTCAACTATCTCGTCATTTTGTGCCGCCGCTATGCTTTCTGCCTCATGCTCTTCAATTTCGCTTGTCGGGAGCAACTGTACTACTTTATCCTTGTGCTTGCTTTCGTGAGCAAGCACAAATTGATATGCATTTTCTTTACCGTCTTTAGAGATATTTACTATCTGCGGGATAGCCACTGTGTGTGTCTTGCTACTCTCCGGATCGCTCATTTCGTCATATTTCACGAGCCGTCCGGAAGAGAAGCAGTGCCAGCTTCCGTCTTCCGCCCTCACTATTACCGGGAGAGGGATGCGGTAGGTATGGCTGAATGGCACTTCCCAACCGTAGCCGTCACCAAGGTGATGGAAGATGTTTCCTTTCACGTCTACAGTTCCGCTTTCTTCCTCGGAGGCTTTTGCGCTTAGGGGAAGCGATATTATAGACATGAGCAAAAACAATATGGCAAATTTCTTTCTCATTGTAGTAACGTTAATAGATGCACACCGATATTATATTATTGTCTACGTCTGCCAGTCCACCTTTTATGGGATAGGTGTTTTCCTCTCCGGATGGAGTGCGGTAGGCAATTATACCCTCAACAAGCACCGAGATAAGAGGAGCATGGTTTTTAAGTACAGTGAACTTACCGAGTTCTCCCGGAAGAGTCACTGAATCCGCATCCCCTTTGAATACGACTTCTTGAGGTGAAATGATTTCTAAAGTCATTATCGAAATGTGCTAATTGTTATACTTCTGCAAGCATCTTCTTGCCCTTGGCGATCGCTTCATCGATAGTGCCGACATTGAGGAATGCCTGTTCGGGATATTCGTCCATCTCGCCGCTTAAGATCATCTTGAAGCCGCGGATTGTTTCCTGGAGTGGAACCATGACACCCGGAACGCCGGTAAACTGTTCTGCGACATGGAAAGGTTGGCTGAGGAATCGCTGAGCACGACGGGCACGCGACACTACGAGTTTATCTTCATCGCTTAGCTCATCTACGCCAAGGATAGCAATTATATCCTGAAGGTCATTGTATTTCTGGAGGAGCTGCTTAGTCTGCTGAGCCACATTGTAGTGTTCCTCTCCAATGATATTCGGGTCGAGGATGCGAGATGTGGAATCAAGAGGGTCAACAGCAGGGTAGATACCAAGCTCGGCAATCTTACGGTTGAGCACGGTTGTTGCGTCAAGGAATGAGAATGTAGTTGCCGGAGCAGGGTCAGTCAAGTCATCGGCAGGAACATATATAGCTTGAACTGAAGTGATTGATCCATTCTTTGTAGAAGTGATTCTTTCCTGAAGAGCACCCATCTCGGAAGCAAGAGTCGGCTGATAACCTACTGCAGATGGCATACGGCCGAGAAGTGCGGATACCTCAGATCCTGCTTGAGTGAAACGGAAGATATTGTCGATGAAGAGCAAGATATCCTGGCCGCCACCTTCTGCATCGCGGAATTGCTCTGCCACTGTAAGGCCGGATAACGCTACACGCAGACGTGCGCCCGGCGGTTCGTTCATCTGTCCGAACACCATGGTTACCTGGCTTTTCTCTACCTCGTTCATGTCTACATCAGCCAGATTCCATTCACCTTTCTCCATGCCTTCTTCAAACTTCTTGCCATATTTCATGACACCGCTTTCGATCATCTCGCGTAGGAGGTCGTTGCCTTCACGAGTACGTTCTCCTACACCTGTGAATACTGAGAATCCGTCTTGGCCTTTGGCAATATTGTTGATGAGCTCCTGAATAAGGACTGTCTTGCCTACACCGGCTCCACCGAACAAACCGATTTTACCGCCCTTGGTATAAGGTTCGAGAAAGTCGATCACCTTGATGCCGGTAAGTAGAATTTCTGTTGAAATTGCAAGATCTTCAAAAGCTGGAGCAGGCTGATGTATCGGGCGGAGGTGTTCGCGGTCAAGTTCCGGAAGGTGGTCAATCGGTTCTCCGATTACGTTGAGAAGGCGTCCCTTTACCTGCTGACCGGTTGGGACAGCAATGGGGCGACCGAGGTTTTCTACTTCCATTCCGCGACGGATTCCGTCGGTTGACTCCATAGCCACGCAGCGTACGGTCTGCTCGCCGATATGCTGCTCGACTTCAAGTATCAGTTCCTCGCCATTTTCTCGCGTAATTTTCAATGCCGCGTAGATAGGAGGAATATTCTCTTTGCCACCTTCGAAACTAACGTCGATAACGGGGCCGATAATCTGAGTGATCGTTCCTTTGTTTGCGCTCATCTTTTTAGAATGTCGAAAAGTATTTGTTAATTTGGTCCGAAAGGTCGGGTTCAAGCGGCCTTTCGGTGTGTTTTTATAATAGCCATCCGAATGCTGCGCACACTGCCATGAGGGCAAGGTTTGCAAGCGCGATTGGCATTAGATATTTCCATTCGAAAGCAAGAAGCTGGTCAATACGAACGCGCGGGAAAGTCCACTTAAACCATATTATGATATAGCTTACGAAAAAGGCCTTTCCAAGAAACCATACGATGCTCGGAATATAGTTCATTACATTGTTGAAACCTTCCCATCCGGCAATATGCAAGGGCATCCAGCCTCCCAGGAACATCAGTGCTGCGATACCGCTGACGATGAAAAGATTGAGATATTCTGAAAGGTAGAACATACCGAAACTGATACCTGAATATTCTGTGTGGAAACCGGCAGTAAGCTCATGTTCAGCCTCCGGAAGGTCAAACGGTCCGCGGTTAGTCTCTGCTGTTGCTGCAATCAGATATAGCACGAAAGCGATTATAGCCGGGATGTGTCCTTGAATAATAAACCAGCAGTTTTCCTGTTTCCAAACGAGTTCATTGATATCCATTGTGCCTGCAACCAAGACTATTGCCATTAATGCAAGTCCCATTGAGATTTCGTAGCTCACCATCTGAGCGCCGCTGCGCATTGCTCCCACAAGAGAATACTTATTGTTGGAAGCCCATCCGGCGAGCAGGATACCGATCACACCAAGGCTGGAAACAGCCAGCATGAAGAAAATACCTATATTGTAGTTGATAAGCTGAAGTCCGTATCCCCATGGGAGGCATGCGAATACTGTCACTGAGGCTGCCACTACTATATAAGGAGCAAGTTTGAAAAGGAATTTATCTGTGCCTTTCAGAGATATAATCTCCTTGATGAGCATCTTGATGACATCGGCAAAAAGCTGCATAAGTCCCCATGGACCTACACGCATAGGACCAAGACGGCATTGGAAATATGCACAGAGTTTACGCTCATAAAAAATATAGAACATTGCCAACACTGAATAGGCGGCGAGCAGGATCACACCGATCACGATGCATTCCACAAGGATTGTTGCCCATTCAGGCATGCATCCTAACAATAGGTTGTTAAACCAATTTGTGATTATACTAAAGTCAAACATGTCGTTTTCTATCGTTTTAGTTAGCGGTCAATGTCAGGAATCACAAAGTCAAGAGCAGCGCCAATGGTGATGACGTCGGCTATCATATTTCCGCGGCAGCATAAATCCATTACACCTACGAGGTTGAAACACGGACTCTGGAAATGCACGCGATAAGGATTCTTTGATCCGTCACTCTCGATGTATACACCGAATGTGCCACGCGATGCCTCTACTTGAGTGTACCAATGTCCTACCGGGAGTTTCACCACTTTGGGCACTTGAGCTCTGATATCACCTTCCGGAATGTTGTCGATGAGTTGCTCAATGATATGGCAACTCTGTTCTATTTCCTTCATGCGCACCATGTAGCGGGAGTAAGAATCGCATCCATCGAGGAGGACTTCTTCAAAATCAACTCTGTCATAGGCTGCATACGGATGCTTCTTGCGGCAATCGCAACTCCAGTTTGATCCTCGTCCCGAAGGTCCGGTGATGCAATAGTTGATGGCATCTTCCTTACTGAGATGGCCTACATGCAGACGGTTTTTGGCAATCACGTTGCCTGAGAACACGGTATGATATTCTTTCAGACGTTCAGGCATGATGGCAAGAAGTGCCTTAACATCCTTCACGAAATCCGGATGCAAGTCTGCAATCACACCTCCGATCACATTATAGTTCATTGACATGCGGGCGCCGCAGGTCTTTTCAAATATATCAAGCACCATCTCACGTTCGCGGAAGCCATAGAAGAACGCAGTTGTAGCGCCAAGGTCCATGGCAGTACATCCGAAAGCAAGAAGATGACTTGAGATTCTCATCAGCTCATCCATGATGGTTCGGATCACAACTGCACGGTCCGGAACCTGAAGGCCAAGTGCCTTTTCTATACAAGCACAGAGGCAGTGGCGATTCTGATGCGCACTCATGTAGTCCATGCGGTCGGTGAAGTGAAGTATCTGTGGATAACCGAGTTCCTCACAGAGCTTTTCTATTCCTCTGTGGATGTAACCGGAGACTACATCGATTTTCTTCACCTCCTCACCGTTGAGGGCTACGCGGAAACGCATGACACCATGGGTTGAGGGATGTTGTGGGCCTATGTTCATCACATAATCATGCATCTCAAACACCCTGGATGGAATGGGTTTGATCACGCCATTAGGATCCTCCACATAAGATATGGTGGCATCTTCGTTCTTTTCATCATTTTCCGGAATCGGATTGAGTTTCGGATCTGCATCGTAATCCTTGCGAAGAGGATATCCCTTCCAGTCGTTGCGGAGGAAGAAACGGCGCATATCCGGATGGTTGATAAACTTGATGCCATAGAAATCATATACCTCACGTTCCTGGAAGTTGGCTACTTTCCAGAGATCGGAAACAGTATGAATATATGGATTCTCGCGGTCGGCGACAGCCACCTTCACAGATAGCATTTCCCAATTACGACTTGTAGAAGTGAAATAATACATCACGCCAAGAGTCTCTTTCCAGTCCATACCTACTACGGCTGAAAGGACATCGTAATTGAGTTCAGGATCATGCTTGAGTGCTTCTGCAAGCGCACGCCAATCCTTTGCAGGCACATTGACGAGAAGGACATCTCCTTCTTCTAATGTGGCAGACGGGCAAATCTTGCTTATTTTGTCTTTAACGCTCATTTTATAGGTTGTGTATTGTTGACAAATATTTGATTAATACTCGCCTGCATCTTCTGGATGCTTGCGGAAGAAGTCTTTGATTTTTTCTTTGCGATTGACACCGCCGAAGAACTTCTGAATCTTGATCTTGCGTTGGAGCTGCATCAGACCGTAGAACATAGCTTCCGGGCGGGGAGGACACCCTGGGATGTAAACATCAACAGGAAGAATCTTGTCGACTCCATCTACCACGCAATAAGATTTCTTGAACGGGCCTCCGCTGACGGCACATCCGCCGCATGCGATGACATACTTCGGTTCGGCGAGCTGGTCATAAAGTCTGACGAGGGCGGGAGCCATCTTATGGACGATTGTTCCCTGAACCATGATATAGTCTGCCTGGCGGGGTGAGTTACGGGCTACCTCAAAACCGAATCGGGCCATGTCGTAACGGGCTGCTCCAAGACACATGAACTCTATGGCGCAACAACTTGTGCCGAAGCATAGTGGCCATAGCGAGTTGGAGATTCCCCAGTTGATGAGTTGGTCGAGTTTGCCTACTGCCACATTCGCACCGGTGGCATTGAGTTCTTCAACGAGTTTTTCGATGTATTCATTGTCTTTGAAGTC
>CAMWJD010000012.1 GCA_947174515.1 uncultured Porphyromonadaceae bacterium | reverse complement strand
GGGTTAGGATTGGGAGTTCATTCCGGTATATATAGGTTGACAGGATGGAGGCAAGAGACATGCAACCATCCTGTCAACCTATTATCAGCAACTACTCAGCTATCAGATTCATGCTAAAAGGCTTTGGTGTCGCACGGATGATAAACTGTCATTATAATGCTGATTGCGATAAATTTTTTCAAAAAAATAATATTATTTAAAAAATTATACATAAAATTTGGATTTTATGACATTTTTATGTAATTTTGGGCGAAGATTAACATATCATTTGCTATTCTTTGAGAGATAACCGAATTTAATAATAACCAAAAACGAGTTCTACATGAAAAAAATCTTTACTCTCATCAGCGGACTGTTGCTTATGTCAGCAATCCCGGTAAAAGCCGAAACCATCAAAGTAAGTGTGAAAGACTATGATGGATACAAATTGTGCCAGGCCTTTGAAAGCGAACTCTCAAAAGATGATGCAGGGAATTATGTGATCGAAGACTTCTTTGGATCAGGATGTCCGATGAAATTCACATTCGATAAGGTAGTCGGAGACTGGGGTGACTTGTCAATAACCGAATTATGCGAAGAGGATGGAGGTGACGTATATCTGCTCACTCCGGAAGGAGGATATATGACATGCCAGGCATGGGATTTTGATGGAATCAAAGATTGGACACCGATCACATACCCTTGTGTAGCTCTTGACGGCTACTCGTATGTATATACGTATGATCTCACAGATCCGGAGTACGCGGACAAAAAAGAATATTATGCTTCTGTTTGTATGTATGGAACTGCCCCATCTGTGGAATTTGACGACTGGATGTATCTTACTTTTTCTTTCAACGAGCCGGTTGGCAGTAAAGTTGAGAGCGTAGCAGGAGCAGAAATCGCCCCGATCGAATACTACAATATCAGCGGTCAGAAGGTGGACAATCCATCAAATGGCATTTTCTTACGCAAGCAAGGCAATAAAGTCAGCAAAATCGCGATACGATAAAATAATTGAATTTCTAAATGACTGCGGAAGGCAAAAAAAGATGGCTTCCGCAGTCATTTTTTTAATATTTCAATATAATTTTTTTAAAAATTTTTATTAAATTTGCATTTTACGAAATATTCAAACTATAATAACTAAACCGACCTCCCATGAGAATGAAGTTGTTAATGGCACTGCTGATTTTCATATCCGCAAGTGCTTTTGCTCAGAACAGGAGCGTGTCAGGAAGTGTCTACTCAGCGGAAGATAATGAGCCGCTGATTGGTGCTACCGTCAAGGTGAAAGGATCCAAACAAGTTACTGTCACAGACTTGGAAGGTAATTTCACTATCAAGAATCTCAGCCCGGAAGCCAAGATCCTTGAAGTGTCGTATGTGGGTTATGAAGCTCAGGCAGTCAAAATCGAGCCGAACATGAAGATCTACATGAAATCTACTTCCGAAATGCTCGACGAGATGATTGTCGTAGCATTCGGCAAGCAAAAAAGAGAGTCATTCACCGGCTCTGCAAGTGTAGTAGGCGCTGAGCAAATCGAACGTCTGCAGGTGACCAACCCTATCGAAGCTTTGAACGGAACTGTCACAGGCGTAATGATGACAGAGCCAAACTCCTTTAATACAGATCCATCAATCAGCGTGAGAGGTCTCAGTTCCATCAATGCAAGCACCGAGCCTCTGATCGTGCTCGACGGCATGCCCTACAGTGGCTACTGGAACGACATAAATCCTGCCGACATCGCCAGCATGACAGTGCTGAAGGATGCCGCTTCAAATGCCCTCTACGGCGCCCGCGGAGCAAACGGCGTAATCCTCATCACGACAAAGAATGCTCAGAAAGGGCGCACCAAAGTGACGCTCAATGCCAAATGGGGCGCCAATGACGACGGCCGCGTAAGATATAATACAGTCGACGATCCGGGACAATATTACGAAGCATTCTATCTTGCATACAAGAATTATTACCTGAACAAAGGGACTGGAGAAGGAATGGCTCATCTGCAAGCCAATGACATGATCGGGAAGCCGATTGGAGAAGGGGGCCTTGGATACATGGTCTACAGTGTGCCTCAAGGTCAAGTCCTGATAGGCACCAACGGGAAACTGAATCCAAATGCGACTTTGGGCAACCGCATTGCAAACAACGGGGACATATATACACTGTATCCTGATGATTGGACCAAGGAGGGCCTCAGAAATGGATTACGCCAAGAATACAACGTATCCGTGGCATCAGGAAACGACAAATACACTTTTTACGGGAATTTAGGCTACCTTGGGAATCAGGGTCTTTCATATGGATCAGACATAGAGAGAATCTCCGCAAGATTGAAAGCTGATGTCCAGCTGTTTCCCTTCATTAAGGTTGGATCTTCGGCATCTTATAATCATACCACCACCAATTCAATGGAAGATGTGTATGAGGCTCTTATAGACATGGGTCCTATCTATCCTCTCTATATCAGGGATAAATATGGCAATATAATGACCGACAGCCATGGCAAGATGTATGACTATGGCGATGGAAAGGTGATCGGCCTTCAGCGCCAAGTGGACCAGAGTGACAACTATGTGCAGGATGACATGCTGAATAAGCATAAAAATGTGACCAACGCATTCAATATCCAAGGATTTGCAAATGTCGACTTCCTTGACGGTTTCCACTTTACAGTCAACGGAAGTTCTTATATCACAGAATACCGAATCAATTATGGCTACAACCCTTGGTATGGCTATGACACCGGCCAGGGAAGCGTCTCCACTTATCATTATCGCATAAGCAACTTCAACACTCAGCAACTTCTCAACTACTCAAAAGAATTCAACGGCCATAATGTAGACGTCTTGCTTGGACATGAATACACATTAAAGACCACTACATATTTAAGCGGAAAGAAAAGCAAACCGGCTCTCTATGAGGACAACCAGGAACTTGCGGGCGCCATTATCAACAACAGCACCAACGGATACTTAACCAACTACAATATAGAGGGATGGTTTCTACGTGCCCAATATGACTATCAGAACAAGATATTTGCGTCAGCATCATTCCGTCGCGATGGCTCATCACGTTTCCACAAAGACCACCGCTGGGGTAATTTCTGGAGCGTAGGAGCAGCGTGGATAATGACAAAAGAGGAATGGTTCCCAAAAACGCAGGCTCTCAACATGCTTAAAATCAAAGCATCCTATGGAGAGCAAGGTAATGACGGAATCGGCAACTACAGATATACCAACACATACAGCCTCAACAACACCAATGGAGAAGCGGCATTCGTATTCGACAAAAAAGGGAATCCCAACATCACCTGGGAGACTGTGGGCTGCTTAAATACAGGAGTAGAATTTGAATTATTCAACAGCCGACTCAATGGAGGAATCGAATTTTACACAAGAGAGACACGCGACATGCTGACTTCCTTGTCGACTCCATACTCTATCGGCTACACCTCCTACTACGATAACGTAGGCAATATGAACAACACCGGCGTGGAAATAAGCCTAAACTCCGACATCATCTCCACCCGCAACTTCAACTGGAATTTGGGAGTCAATTTCTCATGGGAAAGAAACCGCGTGAGCAAGCTTCCTGAAGACAAAAAACAATACACCCAGGAGGGACATCCCGGCTACACAAGCGGATCTTTCTACTATTCAGAAGGTCTTCCTCTCTACAGTTGGCGCCTAAAGAAATTTGCAGGAGTAAATGAAGAAGGTCTTGCCCTTTTCTATAAAAACAACAGCGACAAGACCATCGGCACCACTACAGACTATGACGAAGCCAGCTATTATCTCTGCGGATCGGCTCTGCCTGATGCATTTGGAAGCATCATCACTTCCTTCAGTTTCTTCGGAGTAGACATTTCAGCGCAATTCAACTATTCAATAGGAGGCAAGAAATATGACACAGTATATGGTACGCTCATGACATCGCCATACAGTGAAAATCTTGGTGCTCCATTCCACAAAGATGTATTCAATGCCTGGACAAAGGAGAATACGACTTCAGAAATTCCTATATTCATGTATGGCAACGAAGAAGCCACATATAACTCAGACCGCTTCTTGACCGATGCATCATATATATCATTGAAGAATGTTTCTGTAGGCTACACCTTCCCCAAGACGATCACACGGAAATTGTACATGTCAAACCTAAGAGTGTTCTGCCAGCTTGACAATGTCTACTATTGGTCGAAACGCAAAGGCTTCGACCCTCGCCAGAGCAACATCTACGGAAGCTATGACAGCGACAGCGGTTATGCATTCCCGATGCGCACCATCTCAGGAGGCCTGACCATAGAATTCTGAAAATGAAGAATGACAAAAATCCTAAAAAAGAACACAATGAACAATATAATAAAAATATCATTGGCTTGCGCCCTGCTCACTCCGCTGATGAGTTCCTGCCTAAAGGAATTTGAGCCGACGAGCAGTGTATCGCAGAAGCAAGTGAACAAGGCAGACAAATCCGGCCTTGTCAATGCCATTCCAGCCTATCTTAACAATTATTCTTCTGACGATGATTACGACATAGGGTTTGGAGGATTCAATATCTGGAGAGATGCATCAACAGCCGACCTCGTAATCAAGTCTACTGTATATGATTATTTCTGGAGAGTAGGCTCATGTGAGAATCTGGGAGCTCAAATGACACCTTCGACCATTTACAGACGCTACTATGCACTCGTGCAGAAATGTAATTTGGTTTTGACCGCCATCGATCCGGAAAACAAACCAACCGAGGAATCGTATGCCACGATGGCTTATGCATACAGAGCCTACGCTTATTTTGAAATGGCACAGTGGTTTGAATATAAGCGCACCGGATTCGCGTCTCTTGATTCGAAAGCTGAAAGTTCCGGCATCTACGGACTGACCGTGCCTATTGTGACAGAAAACACTACCGACATAGAAAGCCGCCATAATCCAAGGGCACCTTTCTATCAGATGTATCGCTTCATTCT
Source organism: uncultured Porphyromonadaceae bacterium (assembly GCA_947174515.1). Taxonomy (GTDB): domain Bacteria; phylum Bacteroidota; class Bacteroidia; order Bacteroidales; family Muribaculaceae; genus Lepagella. The sequence continues at coordinate 21,546 of CAMWJD010000012.1, read as the reverse complement.
CACAGACCTTAACAAAGCCGAAAAGTATGCTGAGGGGAAAGGAGAACCGGCTATAAAGACTGAAGCGGGATTAGGTGTTGTCTACGGACTGAAGGCACGTTTCTGGCTCACACTCGGCACTCGTTTTGACACCTACGCCAATGACCTTGCCACAGCACTTGGCCACGAAAATGATGAGGCATTGACTTTCGACAAACTTGGAGTCAATTCCGCCAAAGAATGTTTTGAACTGGCGGCTGAATATGCACGTAAAGCCATCAACAGAGGCTATACACCTACCACAGAAAGCCAATGGTTTGATCCGACGACAGGCTTCAACAGCGTCAACAATGCCTGGATGTGGGCTGACGTCATCAATTCAGACAACGGACTTGCCAAGACATGCACCTGGCAATCTTGGGTATCATTCCTATCTCCTGAAGCCACTTATGGAGTCTGCACAGCCGAATATAAAGCATATCGCATGATCGACAGCCGGCTATTTGAAAAAATCCCGAACGCCGACTGGCGCAAGACCACCTGGATCGATCCATCAGACGTAGGAAAGGAAGCAGCGTTCAATCAGAAATATGCAAGAGGACTCAATATCGGCTACAGCACTTGGGCGGAGTTCGAAGCATATTGCGGATTCAAATTCCATCCGGGTGGAGGAGCGATCTCAACATCCACTGTCGGCAATGCCATATCCATCCCGATGATGAGAGTAGAGGAAATGTATCTCATCGAAGCAGAAGCTGTAGGGCGTAGCCAGGGTGAATCAGCCGGCAGGATTCTGCTTGAACAGTTCGTCAACACCTACCGCTATAACAACGGAACTTATATGAGCCGGAGTGAAGGCCTCGAAGGGTTTATCGACGACGTATTCACTCAGAAGCGTATTGAATTCTGGGGCGAAGGTATCGTGCTCTGGGATTATCGCAGACTTGAAAAAGCGGTGACACGCGGTTATGAGGGCACCAACTGGCCAACAACCTATCAATTCAACTCAAATGCAAACGCAGTGGCTCCATGGAGCACCTTGTGTATTCCACAGCGAGAGATCACCTATAATACAGAGATTGTAAACAATCCCGATCCGTCATCAGGAGGATCCTACTCTAAATGGGATGGAGAATAAGAATATACTTTAAATTCAGAATATATGAAACTATATAAATATGCGGCTGCCCTGCTGTTGCTGCTTGGGATGGCGATGACAGGATGCTCAGACTCGGACAAATGGACTCCGGGACCGCAAGACACCAACATCGGAGTCTGTGCCTATTTCGAGATACCTACCACCACATCCTACATCTTTGGTTCTGACTATGATGATGAAGATATGGTGATCACCGTGCCGGTAGGAAGACAAGACACCAATGGAGCTGCCACAGTGGGACTGATCATGAAATCAGACGTGGAGGGATTCTCTTGCCCCGCAACAATAGACTTTGCTGATGGAGAAGCTGAGACTTCATTCACCATCAGCTGCGGCGGCATCCCTAAAGGAGCTATTTACAATGTGGCCGTCGAATTGGCTCCTGATCAGACAGACACTTATGGAGAAGGACTGATCCAAATAAACTTCACCGCCATTAAGGCTGACTGGAAAGTGGCTTCAGACAGAGCAAGATATATATACAGCGACGGAGACAAAAATATCTATCCCAGTACATATGGAGAATTGCTTCAGCTCGAAGGGACCAAAATATTCAAGCTTACCGATTTCTTCGGGTCGGGTCTTGACATGACCTTTGAATGTAAGACCCCTGACGAAACGGTGTTTATGCCTCGCGAAAATGCTGATTTTGAAAATGTGGCTGACGAAGATAAGGAAGACAACGGATGGTATCTCTATGATGATGCTACTTCTTCGTATCCTTCATCTTGGGTGCCCGGAGGCTTAAGCGGCTATAAAGCCATGTCATATCTGCTCTTCTATGCCGACAAAGATTTATCCTATAACGGTTGCAACATGCTCTATAATGAGAAAACCCTTTATGGGTATATATGGTTTACGGTTGGCGTCGACTTTGACGACGACTCATTCAAATGGGGCAGCTTCCAGATAGACTTCACCCTAAAGTATAATCCTTTTGCAGAAGACAAAAATGAAAACGAATAAATTATTTGCCATTCTTTTATGCGTGGCTTGCTCAATAGGATTATATTCCTGCAGCGATGACGACGCAAAGCAGCCGTTAGCAAATCCTGCGGTCAACACATCAGGCACATCTTATCAATCATTGACATTCTCTTGGGATGCGATTCCAAATGCAGTGCAATATGGATACAGGTTGACCGAAGAAGGCGACGGATATAGCGAATCAGGAGTGACCAAAGCCACTAAAATCAAATTCAACAATCTACAGCCTGCTACCACTTATCAGCTTGAGGTGTGGGCTTTCGCCGCTCTTGACGGTGACTATTCAACCCCACCCGCAGTAGTGTTGACAGCCACCACCGATGCACTCACCAAACTCGGCACTCCTCAACTGACAGTAGAAGAAATCAGAGGAATTGTCCATGCAAGCTGGGATCCGGTGGAAAACGCACAGAGCTACTATTATGAAGTATCGGGATCAGGCAATCAGACAGTCGCTTCGGGCACTACTACTGAAACTACTGTCGACATAAGGGGACTTGTGCGCGGAGACTACAAATTCAGTGTCTATGCCAATACTGCCAAGGGTGGATTCGAGCAAAGCGATGCCGCAATCGGAACTTTCCAGATCACCACAAGCGAAATCTGGCGAGTGACGGGCACATATTATAGCGTCGCTCTCGATTCTTCGTGGAACACCACTCTTATCGCCTACAGCAATTCCACCTATTCAATATTGTCATTCTATGGAGTGGAAGGATATAATCTTGATTTCAGCATAGATGAATCGAACACCGGCGACATGTTCTCATTTGTCAACGGAGAACTATACGAACAAGGAAGATGGAAATACTGGCTGATCGACACCGGCGTAGAGTATCCGGATAAACTATGGACGTCACCGTGGAGGAATGCATGTAAATTTGAAGGGAATGCCACTGCAGGAGAAGTTCAGATCGGTCTCTACTACGGAGATGATCAGGAGTGGGGATATGACACATTCACATGGGACACCACCAAACTTGACATCGCTTCACTTCCGGGCACGTACACCACACACATCTTCGGAGATCAATTAGACGACAATTGGGCTGATTTCGAGGCGTATGACTATGAGGGTTACGACTCCACCATCATATTTGAAGGAGATGACATGATCTCACTTGATAATTTCTTCTGGGATGACTGTCCTATCTTTGGCGAAGTCAACTCATCAGAACGCACTATCGTCTTTGAAGGGATGCAAGTGATGAGCGAAACCTCGACCGGGGGCAAATACATATTCGGAAGCAAAGCAAATCTTGAAGAAAGCGTGACCGCCAAAGTGCTTGAAGACGGATCAATAACAATGACAGATTTCGCCATCTGGTATGTCTACAAAAGCGGCACAAAAAAACTATATGCCTACGGCACGATGGAACTCATCAAAAACTCCGCATCAAAAGCATCGACATTCCGGGCTGTAAAACAGAAACCGGCAAAACCAAAGAAATAATCAACATAGCTAAAAAAAGCCTCGGAATCAAAAGATTCCGAGGTTTTTTTTGTGAGCCACTAGCCGGACTCGAACCGGCGACCGTCTCGTTACGAATGAGATACTCTACCAACTAAGCTATAGTGGCCAATAATTGTGGGTGCAAAGTTAATACTTTTTTATGAAATTGGCAAGAAATTTTCTACAAAATAGACACACGATGCGAGCCAAAGGCTCTAACACCAAAACAAACAGGCAAATGGAAAGAAAAAAGGGCTACCGATTGAAACGGCAGTCCTTTTTATTTATGACAGGCAGGGAAGCCTGTATTTTATTGATTAGATGATGCCTTGGCCCATCATAGCATCAGCTACCTTAAGGAAACCTGCGATGTTGGCGCCCTTCATGTAGTTGATATATCCGTCGGGCTGTGTACCATGTTCTACACAAGCGCTGTGAATATCGCTCATCATAGTATGCAGACGTTGGTCAACTTCCTCGGCACTCCACTGGAGATGCTCGGCATCCTGGCTCATTTCAAGACCTGATACGCCAACGCCACCGGCATTGACTGCCTTGCCCGGACAGTAAACAGTCTTGTTTGCGATAAACGCATCAATGGCTTCCGGAGTACATCCCATGTTGGATACCTCTGCACAAAGTTGCACGTTATTTGCAATGAGTTGCTTGGCATCTTCGCCATTAAGTTCGTTCTGGGTAGCGCACGGAAGAGCGATATCCACTTTCTGCTCCCATGGTTTCTTGCCGGGGAAGAACTTAGCATTCGGGAACATCTCTACGTAAGGCTCAACAATGTCGTTACCGGTAGCACGAAGTTCAAGCATATATTCGATCTTTTCATCGTCGAGACCCTCGGGATCGTAAACATATCCGTCGGGACCTGAGATAGTGACAACCTTGGCGCCGAGAGAAGTAGCTTTCTTAGCGGCACCCCAAGCCACGTTGCCGAAACCTGATATTGCAATGGTCTTACCGGCAAGTTCTTCGCCCCATATTTTCTTAAGCACGTTCTGCACGAAATAAATGGCACCATATCCTGTGGCTTCAGGACGGAGGCGGCTGCCTCCGAAGCTTAAACCTTTACCGGTGAATGTGCCTGTATTCTCGCGGGCAAGTTTCTTATACATGCCATACATGTAGCCAACTTCGCGTCCGCCTACACCGATATCGCCGGCCGGAACGTCACGGTCAGGGCCAAGGTTGCGCCAAAGCTCAAGCACGAAGGCCTGGCAGAAACGCATGATCTCAGCATCGCTTTTGCCACGGGGAGAGAAATCGGAGCCACCTTTCGCTCCACCCATCGGAAGAGTGGTAAGGGCATTCTTGAATGTCTGCTCGAAACCGAGGAACTTCAAGATCGAGAGATTGACACTGGCATGGAAACGGATACCACCCTTGTAAGGGCCAATGGCATTGTTGAATTGTACTCTATAACCGATATTATTTTGCACTTCACCCTTATCGTCGACCCAAGTCACGCGGAATGTGAAGATGCGATCAGGCTCCACCATACGCTCGATGATGCGTGCCTTTTCATATTCCGGATGCTGATTGTAGACTTCTTCTACAGAGAGGAGCACTTCCTTTACAGCCTGGAGGAATTCATTCTCGCCGGGATGCTTGGCCTCAAGATTGGCCATGATTTCATTGATGTTCATTATGGGATAATTTTTATAATTTGGTATATTGGTCTAAGGTGATTAAGGACCTTTGGGGCTTTAAGGGCTTTCGGGCCTTTGTGGCCTTTGGCTTTAGGGGCCTTAGGGAATTATTGTCAGGGAGAGATTTCAATTGCAAATATAAAGTGTTTTAGCCATTCCACCAAAGAATCCGGTGAATATTTTTGGAATTTTTCCACAAAAACAGCTAAATATGTTCTAAAACATATTTTTTTCGCCATACAAATAGTCTACATCCGAAAAAAAATCCCGGCTCAAGCGAGCCGGGATAAACTGAATCTATATTTTTATTATTTGTTGACGAAGATTACGATTCTGTTCCAGTCATTGTTTGCCGGATAGGGCTGTTCGGCGCTTCCCTCGCCCTTCACTTCAATTCTATTTGAAGCTACGCCATATTTCTTGACCAGGCAGTCTGCCACTGCTTGAGCGCGACGCACTGAGAGCGCTTGATTGTAGGCTGCGGAACCTGTGTCCTTGTCAGCAAAACCGATAACTGAGATATTTACGTCAGGATTTTCTTTGAGATATTGTGCCATGTTATATACATTCACTTCTTCCTGGGGCTGGATCTCGCTTGAATTGATCTTGAATCGAACTGTAGCGAGGAGCGGCTGTTCCGGGCAATCCACAGCAACTGCATTGGTGACAACCGGAGCTTCAGCTGTCGCTGCAGCTGCAAGAGCCTGATTTGCTGCAAGAAGCTCGGCACGAAGATTATTGACCTGGCCATTGAGAGCTGCTATTTCGGATGCAGAGATACATTCGTTGTATTTGCCCCATTCTCTTCCGCCAATATTGAAGTTGAATCCGCCAAGAGCTGAAACATTTGCTTCGATTGCATCGTGCACCGCACATCCGTTCCAGTTGTCGCCATAGAATGCTGCACGAGCCTCAGCAAAGAAATCTACGTATTCACAAAGACGGACACGGAACTGAATACCTGCAGACACGGGAAGTGACCATGTGCTGTTGTGCGGCTGGTTGTCGTTATTCAGCATATTGGTAGCATAGGGAGCCGTACCTGTTTTGCTTTTCATGTTCCACATGTAGTCGCCGCCAAGTCCTACGAAAGGAATAACGCTAAACGGACGATTTGAATTAACTCCAGCGATAGAGTTGCACATATCCCACATAAGCTCAAAATTGAGATTGACGTGGTTTGCGCGTGTCCATCCGTCATGTTCGGCTGCTGTCGGGTTATCCCAGTGCAATACACCGCCAAGTGCATTGAGACGCAAACCGAGATAAGGAGAAATCCAACGGCCTACACCGAAATTATATTCAGTTGTCATCAAAGTCTTGTCGACAGCCTTTCTTCCACTTGAAAAACCAACGCCTCTTTCCACAAACGGCTGGTTGATACCTGCGCCGACCTGTATAAACCAGTTGTCGCGCCAATTGGAAGTATATCGGTCTTTGTTATCGCATGAAAATTCAGTGACTGTCGAAGCTTCTTCAGCAACTACTACATTCTGTGCATTAGCAACAGAGGGAGCGAGGAATGCGGTGGCGCAAACTGCCAGAAGGGTGTTAGAAACATGTGAATTCATAGTGGTGTGAGTTTAATTATTAAAAATGTTTAAAGTTTGTTTATGTCTTTAAAACGCACGAGTTGCCGTTTGGTTCAATTCGATTTGATAATTTGTAGAATTTTTATTATATTTGCGCGTTTATTAGAAAACAATCATTGAAGTCGGCGCCACATGAAGGCAAAAAAGAGATATCGCATCACGATTGAAGATGAATCTCGACTGAGGCATATTGCTTCGGCGAGCATGCCCCCCTATCTTTTATGGATAGGGTGCATAGGAATTGTCGTGATCCTTATCTTAATAGCCGCTCTTCTCATTATGGGGACCCCACTCCGTACTCTCATGCCTGGATATCTTAAGAAAGGAGAACGCACTGAAGCTGAAGAAGGCCTGCTGCGCATTGACTCAATCAGAGACACCTATCTCCTCAATGCAACATATCTCAACAATATATTGACCGTGCTTGACACAGACCGCACGCTGCCCGACACAGCTCAGATGAGCGAGGTCCTCAACGAGCTTCCTCCCGATTCCCTATTGCCGGCATCTCCGCGCGAGATTGAGTTTATCAATCAATTAAAAGACCGGGAACAATATAATGTGTCGATACTTGCACCTTTGGCTGCCGATCAGCTTACGATTTATCCGGTTGCAGCCGGAGCTGCTATTGATGAAAAAGATCATTCCTCATTAAAACCGAGAATATTGACTCCAAAGGGAAGTCCGGTATGCGCTATTGCCGAGGGGCGCGTGCTTGCGATTCAGAATCCGGCTCCCGAAGGAGGGAGCGCCATCGTGATTCAACATGACAACGGTTTCGCCTCCAGATATTCCCATTTAGGCACCCCCACCGTGTCGCAAGGCACGCATGTGGAAGGTGGCAGCGTGATAGCCCTTGGCGCAACCGGGGGCGCCATAAGCCCCGGAATCATTTTTATTGAAATGTGGTATGACGCCACTCCGGTGGAGCCGGGGAAGTTTATGGGCATGTAAATATTGAATAAAAATTGTGTAAAGTTAGATTTCGATGAGTGAGAAGAAAAATATTGGTGTGTTGGGGTCTACCGGCAGCATCGGGACCCAGACACTCGACATAATAAACGATTATCCCGACTTGTTCAGGGCTTCGGTGCTTACGGCAAGAAGACAATGGCGTCTTCTGGCCGACCAGGCTCTGAAGTTTCGTCCGGATGTCGTCGTGATCGGAGAAGAGGATCATTACATACCTCTTCGCGACGCGCTTCATGGCTCCGGCATAGAAGTTGCCGCCGGTGAAAAAGCCATTGCCGAAGCCGCCGCTCTTGAACAGACCGATACAGTAGTCACAGCCATGGTGGGATATAGCGGTCTTTTGCCTACTATTTCCGCAATTAAAGCAAATAAGACCATCGCGCTTTCCAACAAGGAGACTCTTGTAGTGGCCGGAGAACTGATTACGAATCTGTGTAAGGAACATGGTGTAGGGATTGTGCCTGTCGACAGTGAACATTCCGCCATTTTCCAATGTCTCGTGGGCGAATCGCGCAATGAGATGCACAAAATAATCCTTACTGCGAGTGGGGGGCCATTCAGAAAGTTGACCAAGGAGCAGCTTCATTCCGTGACTCCTGCTGATGCCTTGAAACATCCGAACTGGGACATGGGCGCAAAGGTGACAATTGATTCAGCCTCCATGATGAACAAGGGTTTTGAAATGATTGAGGCCCGATGGCTTTTCGACTGCCGGCCGGAAAATATTGAAGTTGTGGTGCATCCTCAATCGATAATACATTCCATGGTGGAATATCAGGATGGAAGTGTAAAGGCTCAGTTGGGCGTACCCGACATGCACACTCCCATAAGATATGCTCTCTCCTACCCTTCCAGGCTCCCATCAAAAGTGATGCACATGCGACTTGAAGACTACGCAAGCCTCACTTTTGAGCGCCCTGACTACGAAAAATTTCCATTATTAGGCTACGCGTTTGAAGCAATTGCCAAAGGAGGCACGATGCCATGCATCCTCAATGCCGCCAATGAAATAGCAGTCCAGGCGTTTCTTGACAAAAAAATTCGCTTCACCGACATGCCGGAGGTAGCCTTAAAGACTATGAATGTTGCCACGTGGAGTGAGAATACCGATCTTGACACACTCGTAGCCACCAATGCGGAAGCGAGAAAAATAGCGGAAAACATAGTAGAGAAAATAAGTAGCTGACAAAATTAAACGATATGTGTACAAACACACCTGTTCTTGCATATATAAATTAATTTATAAGTAGCTAAGAAAAATTAAACGACATATGTTACTAAGTAATCCGATAATGATCTTGATATGATACATGCGGCTAATTTTGACCATCTCGGCCTTGTCGCTCAGTCGCTTAGCTCGCTAAGCTCCTTTACTCCGCAGCCAACCTGCTTCAAAATTATCTCGCATCTATCATATCATTAATTTATCTTAGCTACTTATTAGCCACATAACTAAATAAACATAATCAATAAAACCAAAAGAAATTGGAAACATTTTGGATAAAAGCGGCTCAGCTTGTGCTTGCACTGGCAATTCTGATCATCATACATGAGTTCGGACACTTCTTGTTTGCGCGCCTTTTTGGCATCCGCGTAGAGAAATTCTACATATTCTTTGATCCATGGAAAGAGATTTTCAAATGGAAACCGGGGAAATATATAGGATTCTTTGGAAAACAGAAAGATATTTCAAAAGAGCCTGTCTGCATAGAGTGCGAAAAGCGACAGTGTTCTGTCGAGGGAAAACCTAAGAAGTCCAAATTCTGGAGCGACACTGAATATGGAATCGGATGGATTCCTCTCGGAGGCTACTGCAAGATTTCCGGCATGATCGATGAGTCGATGGACACAGAGCAGATGAAGCAACCGGCACAACCATATGAATTCCGAAGCAAACCGGCTTGGCAACGCCTTCTGGTGATGATAGCCGGCGTTCTTTTCAACTTTTTGCTCGCTATTCTGATATATGCCGGAATAGTGTATGCAACCGGAGAGAAATATGTGTCGCTGACAGATGCCCGGATGGGACTTGAATTCTCTCAGGCGGCTCAAAATGCCGGATTCCGCAATGGAGACATCCCTATCGAGGCCGACGGGGATCCTCTTGACAATCTCCCTTCAGAAGACCGGTTGAAAATGCTACAGTCAAAAGAAGTGACTGTGCTTCGCGATGGAAAATTAGTAAAAATTCCCATTCCGGAAAATTTCATTTTCGACCTTGATAAGGAAATGAAGAGCGAGAATGCCACTATCAATTTCTTCACCTACCGAATTCCGACCCGAATCACACAAGTGATGGCCGGAGAGGGAGCGGCTCATGCCGGAGTGAAAGAAGGGGATGAAGTGATAGCCATCAACGGTAATTCCACCCCGGCACTCACAGACTTTCTCGCTGCCCTGCAGGGACATGACAATGAGACCATCGACCTCACGCTGGCAAGAAAAGTATCTGAATTGCAGACTGATACTATAACTCTCCCCGTCACCTTATCAGATAATTCCAAGATGGGCGTTGGCCTTGAGATCGACCCTTCAGCTTTCTTTTCTGTCAAGGAAAAGAAATATAACATCTTCACTTCCGTGCCAAGAGGCATTGAAATGGGAGTAGATCGCCTCACGAGCTATGCCAAAAGCATGAAACTCGTGTTCACAAAAGAAGGGGCAAAATCGGTGGGAGGATTTGGCGCGATCGGAAGCATCTTCCCTGAATCATGGGATTGGATAGCTTTTTGGAACATTGCCGCTTTCCTGTCGGTGGCGCTTGCCTTTATGAATATCCTCCCTATTCCTGCACTTGACGGCGGCCATGTACTCTTCTTGTTGTATGAAGTCATTTTCAGACGCAAGCCATCTGATAAGTTTATGGAGTATGCCCAGATGACCGGAATGGTGCTTCTGATAGCTTTGCTGATATATGCCAACGGCATGGACATTGTAAGATTCTTCTTTAAATGATAGGTTTAAGCGTTTAAGGTTTTTTGTATTTTAGCGAATTGAATATATTTTTAATGAAAGAAATAATATTAAAAAAGGGGAAGGATGAGAGTATTCTCAGGCACCATCCTTGGGTGTTTTCAGGAGCAATTGCAAAGTTGCCTGAAAATCTTGAGGAGGGAGACCGCGTTGTAGTGAAAGGAGCAGATGGCACTACACTCGGAGTAGGTCACTACCAGATAGGCTCTATTGCTGTCCGATTGCTTGAATTTGGCACAGACACCCTTCCTGACGACATTTATGACAAAAGACTTCAGGCCTCATTCAGACTAAGACAGTCTTTAGGACTCATCCGGCCGGACAATGACTGTTTCCGGCTCGTGCACGGCGAAGGAGACTTTCTGCCGGGCTTGATCATCGACATATATGGCGACACGGCGGTGTTACAAGCACATAGCCCCGGCATGCACTCCGAACGCCGGAGAATAGCCGAAGCCCTTATCTCTATTCCTGATGCCCGCATCCGCAATGTATATTACAAGAGCGAGACCACTCTTCCCTACAAAGCTAATCTTGACCCGGAAAACGAATATCTTGTCGGGGGATTTGACGGAAATATAGCTACGGAAAACGGATTGCAATTCAACATTGACTGGATTAGAGGACAAAAAACCGGATTCTTTGTTGACCAACGGGAAAACCGAGCCCTTCTTGAGAAATTCGCCAAGGGAAGAAAGGTGCTCAACATGTTCTGCTATACCGGAGGATTTTCAGTCTACGCCATGCGCGGAGGCGCAGAAAAAGTAGTATCGGTGGATTCTTCAGCAAAAGCGGCCGCGCTCACAGATGCAAATATCGAGATGAACTTTCCGGGTGACCCTCGTCATAAGACCTGTGCCGTCGATGCATTCAAGTTTCTCAACGATATGCCGGACAAGGAATATGACCTTATTATCCTGGATCCGCCGGCATTCGCAAAACATCGGTCGGCATTGAAAAACGGACTTATCGGATATCGCAAACTTAACAGCAAAGCGTTGGAAAAAATCAAGCCCGGAGGAGTGCTGTTTACTTTTTCATGTTCACAGGTCGTGACAAAAGAGGCGTTCCGCCTTGCAGTTTTCAGTGCGGCAGCCAAATCGGGAAGAAAAGTGAGGATACTTCATCAGCTGACCCAACCGGCAGATCATCCCATCGACATCTCACACCCTGAGGGTGAATACTTGAAGGGACTGGTGCTGTATGTGGAATAATTGAGAATTCTATAATTGAGAATTGAGAATTCTATAATTTAGAATTGGGGATTTTTAGAATTTTGGAATTTTAGAGTTTTTCTAATATAATATGAATAATTTTAAGACTTTTTTGGCCGGAGGAGCCGTGCTTTTCGGGTCAATGACAGCAATGGCAAAAGAAAATCCAAATTTTGATTACAAAGTAGACAGATTCGCCGATATTGAAGTGCTTCGATATGAAGTGCCGGGATTTGACGAGCTTACCCTTCAACAGAAAGAGATGCTCTACTATCTGTCAGAGGCGGCTCAATGGGGTCGCGATATAATCTGGGACCAAAATGGCGCCAACAACCTTAAACTACGCCGTATTTTGGAGAAAATTTATCAAAAATATGACGGCGACAAAAACTCTTCCGACTGGAAAGGCTTTGAAAAATATATGAAGCAGGTATGGTTTGGCAACGGACCTCATCATCACTATTCCAACGATAAATTCAAACCGGAGTTTTCACAGTCATTCTTTGAAGAACGTCTCAAAGGACTTTGCAACCATTGCATAGGAGCGGCTGATGATAAAGACCGCGAAGAAATTGTGGCAGAGATCACTAAATATATCTTCGATCCAAACTATCTTGCGAAGAAAGTGAGTCTGGACTCTTCCGGCGATGTGATAGCGAATTCAAGTGTCAATCTATATGACGGAGTCACCCAAGCAGAGGTAGAGGCTTATTTCGCTTCGAAAAAGAAAGCGGACGACCCAACCCCTATATCGTATGGACTGAACTCAAAGATAGTAAAAGACAATAACGGAAACATCATTGAACAAACTTACTATCTCAACGGGCTTTATGGCGAGGCAATCCGCAATATCATTTACTGGCTCGACAAGGCAAAAGGAGTAGCTGAGAATGATGCTCAGCGAGCTTACATCACAAAGCTTATCGATTATTATATCACAGGCGACCTGCGCCTCTTCGACGAATATTCAATCTTATGGGCAGAAGACACCGATTCCGACGTAGACTTTGTCAATGGATTCATCGAAAGCTACAATGACCCTCTTGGAATGACCGGAAGCTGGGAAAGTTATGTCAACTTCCGCAACAGGGAGAGCACAAAGCGCACAAGAATCATCTCTGACAATGCCCAATGGTTTGAAGACAACGCTCCTATAGATCCTCAATTCCGCAAACCTCACGTAAAAGGGATTTCTGCAAAGGCCATAAATGCAGTCATGCTCGCCGGAGACGCTTATCCCGCCACCGCTATCGGCATCAACCTTCCGAACGCCGACTGGATTCGCGCTCAGCATGGAAGCAAGTCCGTGACCATTGAGAATATTACGGAGGCTTATGCCGAAGCCGGCAAAGGCAACGGCTTCCGCGAGGAATTCGTGATCGACGCTCCGACACGGGAGCTGATGGACAAATACCTCTATCAGACCGATATGCTCCACACCGACCTTCACGAATGTCTCGGTCATGCTTCCGGGCAACTTGCCCCCGGCACAGACCCTGACGCCCTGAAAGAAAACGGATCCACACTTGAAGAAGCACGCGCCGATCTATTCGCTCTTTACTATCTTGCAGATCCCAAACTCATCGAGCTCGGTATCTTAGATGATCCTGATGCTTACAAGGCAGAATATTATCAGCAGATGATGAACGGCCTCATGACTCAGCTGAACCGTATCGAGCCCGGAAACGACATTGAAGAGGCACATATGCGCGACCGCCAGCTCATAGCCGCATGGGTGCTTGATCATGCGAAGAAATCCAAAGCGGCGGAACTCGTGAAAAAGGGAGGAAAGACCTACTTGAAAATCAACGACTACAAAGAGCTTCGCAACCTTTTCGGTCAGCTTCTGAAGGAGATACAGAGAATCAAATCTACAGGCGACTATGCCGCAGGCAACGCGCTCATCCAAAAATATGCAGTGAAAGTTGACCCGAAGCTCCATAAGGAAGTACTTCAACGGTTCTCCACCCTCGACATTCCCCCTTACAGAGGATTCGTCAATCCGGTATATGTGCCTATATATGACAATGAGGGCAACATCATCGACGTTAAGGTAACTTACACGGAAAGCTATCCCGAACAGATGCTTCGTCTGAGCAAGGACTACTCAGCTCTCGGTAAATAAGAAATGGAAAGATCGAACCAGACCGACATCTTGGCCGCCATAAGGAAAGAATTCTTTGCCTTACGCAACGGCATGATAGCTGACACACTTAGAAAAGGAGGACTGGAGCAGAAGTATATCTTCGGGCTCCAGCTCCCTCAAATCAAAGATCTCGCTTTGAGGTTTGCTCCGGAAAATGATGAGAACGCATCGGAACTGGCCCGAAGCTTATGGAGCGACAAGGAGTGTCGTGAGGCGCGTATTCTTGCCTGTCATCTAATGCCCCCGACCTTAATGACAAAAGAGGAAGCTTTAAACTGGGCAGGGGATTCCACATCAAGGGAGGAATCTGATATCCTCGCGTTCCGGCTTCTGCGCCACCTTCCCTTCGCAGAAAAGATAGCTGAGGAGTTAGAAGCTTCAGACAGTCATATCAACAAATACACGGCAACGGCAATCAGACGTTTTTTCTAAGAGCACATCTCAAAAAATCCATTTCATAATCAACTTCATTCCCATCACCATGAAACCAAACCTTAAATCGACAATAGTTGCCGGCCTTGGCGCAATAATGTCACTTTTCCCTGTGCAAGACGCCATGGCATCCAAGAATAATCCGACATCCGCCGATCAGACGGCAAGCAAGTTTGAAGCGGGTAAAGGCACATTCCTTCTTAACGGGAAGCCATTCGTGGTGAAAGCAGCCGAATTGCATTATCCGCGCATCCCTCGACCGTATTGGGACCAACGCATCAAGCTTTGCAAGGCTTTAGGGATGAACACCATCTGCCTTTATACCTTCTGGAACGCGCACGAACCGAAAGAAGGGGAATTTGACTTCACCGGACAAAACGACCTCCGTGAATTTATCAAACTTTGCGAGGCAAATGACATGAAGGTTATTCTCCGTCCCGGCCCATATGTATGTGCCGAATGGGAAATGGGAGGACTGCCCTGGTGGCTGCTCAAGAAAAAGGATATAAAACTTAGAGAAAACGACCCCTACTTCATCGAAAGAGTCGATAAATTTCAGAAAGCGGTAGCCGATCAAGTGGGAGACCTCACTATTTCTGACGGTGGACCGATAATAATGGTCCAGGTAGAAAATGAATATGGCTCGTATGGGAAAGATAAACCCTACGTGGCCAATATTCGCGACATGCTTCGTAAAAACTTTGGAGATGACGTCACTCTGTTCCAATGCGACTGGGCTTCCAACTTCACCAACAACGGCCTTGACGACCTCATATGGACTATGAATTTCGGAACGGGTGCAAATATCGATAAGCAATTTGAAAAGTTGAAACAACTGCGCCCTGACAGTCCGCTTATGTGTTCGGAATTTTGGAGCGGCTGGTTTGACAAATGGGGTGCCAACCATGAGACACGTCCATCTGCCGACATGATAGCGGGAATCGACGAAATGCTCTCGAAAGGAATCTCTTTCAGCCTATACATGACTCACGGAGGCACAAACTGGGGACACTGGGCCGGTGCCAACTCCCCGGGATTCGCCCCCGACGTCACTTCATATGATTATGACGCGCCTATCACAGAGAGCGGCCAAATCACCCCAAAATATGAGGATCTTCGCAAAACTCTTGCCAAATATTATGACGGCAAGAAGCTTCCGGATATTCCCGCCATCATCAAACCAATTGAAATAAAGGAATTCCGGTTTGAAACAGTCGCCCCACTCTTTGCAAATCTTCCTGAAAGCAAAAAAAGCTATGGAATAAAGACGATGGAAGAGTTTGATCAAGGGTTTGGAAGCATCCTTTACAGGACTACTCTTCCGGAACTTAAAGAGGGTGGACTTCTCACCATCAATGAGCCTCACGATTATGTTCAGGTATTTGTCGACGACAGATTTATCGGAACTATCGATCGCCGAACCGGAGAAAAAACCTTAATGCTTCCTTCTTGCGATAAAGGTGCGAGACTTGATATTCTTGTCGAGGCCATGGGCCGGATCAACTTCGGACGTGCTATTAAAGATTTCAAAGGGATCACCGACAATGTGACTGTCACCGAAGATCGTAACGGCTACACATTCACTTGCGATTTGAAGAATTGGGAAGTGTTCAATCTTGAGGATACAGAAGATTTTTATGATTCAATGGAATTCTATCCCTTAGAAGCATTTTCCCCCGGAAAAGACGGCAGACTGCCTCGCGGAGTCTACAAAGGGACCTTTAATGTCAGCAAACCATATGACACATTCCTCAACTTCGAGACATGGGGAAAGGGATTGGTCTACGTCAACGGGCACCCATTGGGTAGAATATGGGAGATAGGGCCCCAACAGACCCTTTATATGCCAGGATGCTGGCTAAAAAAGGGTAAGAATGAAATAATGGTGTTTGACATACTGGGTCCGAAGGAAGCGAAATCCGAAGGATTGAAAGAGCCAAAACTTGATGTGCTTCATGTGCAAAAGCCCTCTACTCACCGCAAAGATGGAGAGAACCTTGATCTGAATGGCGAAAAACCGGTATTGGCAGGCACATTTCAGCCCGGCAATGGATGGCAGGAATTCAAATTTGACACTCCGGCAGAGGGGCGCTGGATATGCCTGGAAGCTGTCAATGCCATTGATGGCAATGAATTGGCATCGATAGCAGAGTTATATGTGCTTGATCAAGATGGCAACCGCCTGTCGCGTGAACCATGGACAGTATATTATGCCGATAGCGAAGACACAAAAAAAGGGAACAAAACCGCCGACAAGGTATTCGACCTTCAGGAGTCGACATACTGGAGCACTAAAAAGGGAGATGCTTTTCCCCACTACGTAGTCATAGATCTTGGAGAAGAGAAAAGGATTTCCGGCTTCCAATATTTGCCGCGTATGGAAAGCGAAGTGCCGGGGGGAATAAAAGACTTCAAGCTTTATATAAGCCAGTCACCGTTTAAGAAATAGAATCAGGGTATAAAAGACACAGGGATATCCTATATTAACGGGTCACAGGACCTCATTAATATGGGATAAGAGAGAATCTATTGCCCGGCAGACGCTCCACTATGCCATCAAACTCCATCTCTCCAAGCGAAGCCATCAGCTCATGAATGGCAATTCCGGTACGCTCCCGCATAGCATCGATCGGCACCGGCGATTCGGAAAAACGGAGCACTTCGTAAATAAGCTTCTCATTCCCCCTGAGCTCGGGAAAAAGGTCTTTCTGTTTCGGCGCAATTTCGACACTACGAGGTTGCCAACCGAGCAATGACATTATTTCAGCAGCAGAGCCTGCCATCATAGCCTTCTGGCTCCTTATGAGTCTATTGCATCCGGCGCTCATCTCATCACCAATCCTTCCCGGAAGAGCCAGCAACTCTCTGCCATATGAATGAGCCACAGCCGCTGTCGACATTGCACCCCCTTTATCTGCCGACTCAACTACGAGAACGGCATCTGTCATGGTGGCTACAATTCTGTTGCGCTCAAGAAAGTGCCCTTTAAAAGATTTCGTACCGAAAGGATATTCAGAAATAATGGCACCTCCTGCGGCGATTATCCTCTTGGCCAAATCCCGATTCTGCGACGGATAGATTGTATTCAACCCATGAGCCACAACCGCTACGGTAGGCAATCCGGCCCTGAGAGCCGCTTCATGAGCTGATGTGTCGATTCCAAGAGCGAGTCCACTTACTATGACAAGATTCGGGAAATATGCGGCTAATTCATCAACAAGCGTTGCCACATACCACATACCGTAGGAAGTGGCATGGCGTGTACCTACTATGCTCATTATCATGTCGGCATCAAGGTTCGCTTTTCCGAGCTTATAAATAGTGACAGGCGCTCTGTCTATATCAGCAAGCCTGAAGGGATAATCATCATCGGTAATTGAGAGAGCCACAATCCCGTGCTTATCCATAAACGCGGCTTCCTTTTCGGCCCTGAATCTCGCCTCATCACGAATCATCTTGTCAAGACAAGACGGATTATTCACTGACAGGCGAGCTGTCAACTCCTGTTGGGAAAACGAAAAAAAGTCTTCTACCGTAAGCCCTGATTCCTCCATATGCCGCACAAAAGAAGCGGTCATGCCGGGCACAAACGACAGAGCGATCCCAAGAAGCCGATGAGAATCCATTATCAATTTATATATCTTGCAAAAATCCGGGCAAGTTCATCTCCACGAGACAGCTTGCCGTTTTTCAGCACGACAACATTTACCAAACCCTGACACACGAGTTCGCCACCGGGACGCATTATATCCTGGTGAAAAATGAACCGCGGACCTTTTCGCTCCAACCTGAGGCAAGAAAGGAAAGTCTCATTGCCCCGCAACGATGAGATATATTCAATCTCGACTTTTCTGACCACGGCATCAATACCCTGATTGTGCATCTCTACAAACGAGAGACCTGCATCGCTGCAAAATTTATGGCGCGTGTGCTCCATATAATGAAGATAGTTGGCATTATTGACTATTTGCTCGCAGTCCAGTTCATAGTCGCGCACCTCCATCTCCATAATGAAGCAATATTTTCGGTTTGTATTCTTTAATATTCTCATTTTTATATTGGTATATAAAGAATTTCCAATGGCGAATTCTTAAAAAACAGCACTTGATAATCCGAAGTGATTTTCTTTGATACTATATTATACTCAAATAAAGTGAGTCTTCCCGATTCTACCCAATCCTTCCCTTTCTCAGCGGGACTGGCCTGATCAGCGGGCCGGAAAATATGGACTATATAACTGTTTGATCTGCACTCTACAGTGTGATTGAGCAGATTGGCTACCATTTCAGTGGCAAACATGTGTTTAATGAAAAGATAGAATGCCAACGTCGGCACCACCGTGAGGCATATTATCAACCCTACGACCACCCATCGCAGATCATATGATCCGATCAAGATAATCAATACACCTATTAAAAACAATGCCCATAGCGGCCATCCGGTTGATAACTTAAAAACAAGAGTCTTGAATATCGTGCCCCGGCTTACTGTAAATGGTTGAACGCTCTCCATGCTTTCCATCCGGTCATTACCGTTTTCCATCTCTGAATTTCTGATATATTTTGAGGTTATTTCGAGGTATTGTCTGCAGATATCCCGTGCCTTCCTCATTGCGAAGCCTCGACAAGCAAATGTATTTGTCGCCATTTCCATAATGCATCGGGAATACTTCATCCCGGCGCTGTTTTGAAATGTCAGATGCTTTGGAGTGTCCTTCTGCCTGAATGCCCCTAAGGTCGGGATGCACGCCCTCAGGACCTTCCGTCACGGGATATATATCCGCACACGGAGGGTAGCCAAGACCTGTCCACATCACATATTCTTTACCTGCGTTTTTTTTCAGTCCGGAGCTGGAAGGCACACACCCCTCTATCACAATCGTAGCGCAAGATTTATAGCGCGGTATAAAATCCTGATCTATTATCCATCCCTCTTCCAATCCTTCAGCCATATCCTTATCATACAGACTATGAAAGAATGATCTTGACACAGTCTCGGTAAGGAATTCGGGCGTTATTTCAAAATTCTCGGCAGCAGGGCGCAGGAGATGCAAGGCATTGGCTTCCCTGACAAACCCATATCCCTCATTCTTGCGTCCGCAATGACTATAATTTGTCCTCACAAGCATATGCTCCGGTGAGTCCTCAAGATTGATCCTGATATAAGAATGGTTGTTGGTCTCAAAGTAGGCTCCGGCACCGGTAGCATCTATGACTCCGAAATTTGCTTCAACGCCCATAGGGCGCGGCAGCGTGTCAAGGAGCTTTGCAAAATCATCGACAGTGACGCAAGTGCGCAAAGCTTTTGCCATAAGAAGTCCCTCCTTGTCCATCTCCTTTTCAGGCACATTGTCATCCTTCAGATTATAGGAGGCGGTGTTCATGATGGCAAAACCCTCGCTGTTGAAACCTGTCCAACATTCCTTAAGAAAACGGTCGGAGGCATTAAAGAGGCCTGTGTAGCCGTAGCCTTCATCGCTTGCCGCTATATGTTCCACCTTGTTGTCGATATTTGAGGTGTCTCGGTGTTTCCATAACAAAGGACGGCCATACGGATTCAATTCAGCACTTATGATAGCACTCGTGCATGCATATAAGGAGCTAAAAAATCCGCTCATGAAACAAATTAATATGGCAAGTTGTTTTTTCATTGTTGCGAAGATAATAAAAAAACTTCATTAATCCAAATATAATTAAAAAAATAGATATGGACTTACTACCTAAGGACCCCGTCATGCTTATGAGCTTCGTAAATATGAAGCTACGCGATGAATACCGCACTCTTGAAGAGTTCTGCCATTCATATGGCCTTGATGCAACAAAATTAAAGGCCAATCTGGAGACAGCAGGCTTCGATTGGCATCCGGACATCCGTCAATTTCGTTAATTTTGTTAAAATACTCTCTTCAAGCCAACCATATGGCATAGAAAAATGTTTGACTTATACAAAAAGCAATATGGCGAAGCATTCCGGTTTCGTGAGAAAGTGAGAATGCGGTTTTAAGTTTAGTTAGATATAGTTTATAGTGGAATCGTGAGGGAGAGTCGCTGTGTTAGCGGCTCTTCTTTTTTTCTTATGCGAAATCAGATAAAAGAATTCCTGATCAGAATTTGATCAGGAATCCTATTATAATTAAAATTAAGCAGATTAAGTAGAGGATTATCGGTAATGTCCGGGAAGTGTTGGATTGAGTCTGGCGGAAATCATCTTTCGATAGCTTTATACCCGACTTCCTCACATATCCACGAGCCATCGGAGGCAACTGCCGGAGCAATTCTTCCTGTTCAGCCGCGGCAATCAATGATGCGTCAGTCCGGGACTCACTTAAGGAAAGATTTTGACCGGAAACCATACCGGCAAGTCGCTGACGGAAGTATCTGCATATATCAGGCACATCTTCAGCCTTCTGCCAATCATCCATCTGCTTGCACCAGACATATGTGTCGGGACGTACTCCTTCCTTCACCATGTCTTCTATTTCCATCGGCCCACATTGCCTACCGGCGATCATTGCAAAATACTTCATTATAAGAATCCGTATCCCAATTTTTGTAATTGCGAAATATAGAACACATTCGCGATAAGGCCTAATCCTGTGAGCACAAATGATATGATGCATAGCGTCTTGCAAGTAGACCAACAATTGGCGGCTGTGAAACTGTCACCGCATCTCATTGCATTTTCCGCCTTACCGGCCTGCACTATGGCAAATATGCCAACAATACCACCGATACAAGAAAAGATGAATCCACACACCGTAGCGATAATCGAAAGGGTCTTCCAATTGGTGGCAGTGGCTTGCGGCATATTATTCGGTTGTCCATAATTATTATATGGCCCATATTGGTCATTTTGCTTATATGGTGGTCTGACAGGCTCTTCCTGACGCGCATATCCACCAAATGCCGACTCATTGTCGGCAATTTGGTTTTGAAGTAGCGCTCCAAGTTCAGGAATGGCATCCGCCCTGGTCCAGTC
>CAMWJD010000011.1 GCA_947174515.1 uncultured Porphyromonadaceae bacterium | reverse complement strand
CTATAGATGTTCATATTGTTATCTAACGAATCAAGTTAAGTTAGAAAATTTTATGATGCCTTTAAGTTCAGCAAAAAGAATAATTGAAAAAATTACGCGGTTAAATAATAATAATAATAATATAAACACGCTTATTTGGCATGGAGGCGAACCTTTACTATGGGGAATCGAGAACTATCGAGCAATATTCGAGAATACAGAAATATATAAGGATAGGACATTATTTAAACATTCTATTCAAACAAATTTATCACTAATAAATGATGAATATATTGAGCTTTTCAAGCAATATGATGTTCGAATTGGCTTCTCTCTTGATGGTCCTAAGAATATTAACGATAAGTATCGAAAACGAATAGATGGAAGTGGATCCTATGATACAATAATACGCAATTTTTATAAATGTCGTGACGCCGGACTTAATGTGGGAGCCATAATCGTTGCAAGTTCTGTTTTAAAAAATCGTATTCCAGAGCTATACCGTTTTATTTGCGAGCATAAATTGAATTTCAAATTCAATCCACTCTTTTTGGCTGGCGAGGCAACTAATTGTCAAACACTATCACTGACTCCACTCGAATATGCCCAAATGTCGAATGAATTATTTGATCTATGGTTTTTTGATAAAGAACATCATATTAAGGAATCAACCTTTGAAGATATCGCGAGTGCTTTTTTAACAGAAAATAAGATAACCAAAGGCTGTATGTTTTCAAGAAATTGTCAAGACAATTTCTTGGCAATTTCGCCACATGGTGACGTATTTCCTTGTGGTCGGTTTTGTGATACCGACACAACATATTCTTATGGCAATATTAATGTGGAACCACTTGAAATTATCCTAAACCGTAAAAAAGAATCTGCTCAATATAAAAGAGCAGAATTTATTGCGCAAAGTGGCTGTAAAGATTGCTCCTTTTTTGATATATGTCATGGAGGGTGTTTGCATGATGGCTATTTGAATGGAGGGAATTTTGAAACTAAAACATTTCTTTGTGGAGCGTATAAAATAATATTCAGTCATATTAGAGATCGCGTACAGGAGTATTTAGCCCCACATTATAATGCGAATTAATACTTTTTTGAGACGGTACTTGTTACTTAGCAATAAAAGTAACAACTGATTATCTGGATCCATCTTTGGCATTGCTAGCTTCGGTATCCACCTCCAGTCAATCGCGAAGCAAGCTAAAAACAATCCAAGGCTAGCTTTCTTATCCACACTTTGCTCTGGTAATGTCTACTACTAGCCTGACAAGGAAATAGCATTAGCGCTCTTAACCATAGGAGAATGCCTTTAACGGTTCATTTTATTCTTCGAGCTATTTTTTACATCTACGACCTAGACCCTTTTGTTGCATCGCCTCACATCGGGCGATCTTTGTTTATTCGCTTAGTTAGTTGAGGACCTTGGCTTAACCAAGCGTCTCAGGCGATGGCGGATTATCAGATTGTTGCTTTTGCCATAAGTAACTATATTGTGAAATGACGGTTTTGTGTACAATCGTAAAATGAATGTATTAAACTTTTTGTGATTTCAAATCGGCGAGTTTCGAGCTGATTTGCCCCTGCTGTCAAGACGGCAAGTTACTTTTCCATCGGGAAAATGCAGAAAAACGATGAAAATCGCAGGTGTGAACAAATCAATAAAAATGACTCAAGCTGAAAAAATGGGAATGTAAATTTGGTGGTTTGGGGGAAATAGCCTATTTTTGTAATATGAATTCTTTCCGCTTATTTTTAAAAGATAGCCATTCGGTGGCTTTTTCGTTGGCATTGACAGCGGGAGTCGCCGGCATCACATTGCCATCATACGGTGATGAGACCCCAAATTATACTGACCCATCAGCACCGGGCTACGTGTACAGGGCATCACGCATGCTTATGACGGATAATCCTTTGGGTGCCCTTGATCAGACAACATTGTGCAATGATGATTTTTCATTTCTCTCCCCCGCATTGCAAGCCGAATGGCTGGCTTCAAGAGGAGCCGCTCTCTATGAGCGTGGGAATGCCGAATGTTTAGATATTCTTCGTAAACTGATTGCCGAATATCCGGAATCACCGATGACTCCACAAGCCATCCTCACTATTGGCGACTGGGCATGGTTTCACCAAGATTGGCATGAAGCGATCAATGAATATGCGAAAATTGATATTGCACGCCTTGAAACCGAACAACGGCAATTATACTCATATCGCAAGGCCTTAGCATATATCAAATGCGGAATGCCGGAGTCAGCGACTCCTTTACTGGCATCAATAGCCAATAGCGCGCAATATGCGAGAGCCGCAAAATATTACACGGCTTACATTAAATATCTCGCCAGAGACTATGACACGGCCTACTCCATGATGGAAGAACTTTGTCCCGAAGTGCCAAAGGGTCGGAACAGAAATTCCGCTCACGGTCCTCATTTGGTATCTGCTCAGCAAGAATATGTCTCGGATGGTATCGAGCCTCTTTACTATATGACGCAGATTGAATACCTGCGTGGCAAATATGACGATGTAATCGACCATGCATCTACCCTTTTGATAAAAAGTCCGGTTGAAGAACTTTTGCCGGAACTCTACCGGATACTCGGTCTCAGCTATTTCAAGAAAGGAGAATACGACATGGCCCGCTCATTCCTTGAGCAATTCGTAGCCTCCACCGACTCACCAAACGATGACGCCCTGTATGCTTTAGCTACCCTGCAATATGCGGATGGAGATTTCTCACAGGCGGAAAAGAATCTGCAATCGCTCACCGACCGCAACAATGCTATAGCTCAAGGTTCATATCTATATCTTGGGCAAATTGCAGAGCAAAGAGGCGACATGAATGTAGCGGCGATGGCTTTCAGCAAAGCGGCAACCATGGCTTTTGATGCCAATGTAGCTGAAACAGCTTTTTATAATCATATAGTGGCCCTGACAAAAGGTGGAAACGCACCGTTTGCAAGCAACATCGCTACTCTTGAAGATTTTCTAAAAAAATATCCCGATTCGCGCTATGCTTCGGAAGTGCAGGAGAGCCTTGCATCCGCTTATTTTCACGAACATGATTATCTGAAGGCGCTTGCATATATCAATAAGGTGAAGAATCCTTCAAAGGAGACTCTCGTCACCAAGCAGAAGATACTCTACACACTCGGAATGAGTGAAATCACATCGGGCAATCTGACTGCCGCTGTCTCCCATCTGAGTGAAGCGGCACAGATGAGGGCAACCGACGTCACTCTTGCCGATGAAGCCCGTCTGTGGTTGGGAGAGGCTCTCTACGGATCGGGTGAATATCGCAGTGCCTCCACAGCTTACGCATCAGCGCTCAAAGGGAATCTCACACCCGAAAATCAGACAATAGCCCGCTACGGTCTTGCCTATTCCCAATTTAAGACCAACAACTGGAAAGATGCCCTGGCAAATTTCGCTGTCGTAGCAGAAAGCAACAAAGCCTCCTCATCAATCAAGGGCGATGCGCTGGCACGTGAAGGAGACTGTCTGCTCTACCTCGGCGACTACAACAAAGCGTCAGATAGATACCTTCGCGCTTCACGCGAAGGCAGCGGGGATGCCGACTATGCCACATTCCGATATGCAGTAGTGGCAGGCATTCTGGAGGGTACTGAGTCCAAAATGAAGAAACTCAATGCTTTCTTAAAGCAGCGCCCGAATTCCAAATGGACATCTGCCGCCCTTCTTGAAGCCGGCAATACGCTGGCGGCCCTTGAACAGCCGGATAAGGCGGCTCCATACTACGAACGCCTACGCCGTGAATATCCGAAAGACAATAAGACAAGAACCGGATCTCTCTCTCTTGCATTGGCATATATAAAGCAGGGAGACACTCAAAAAGGTAAAGAAGCATATATGGATGTGATCCGCACCTGGCCTACGAGTGAAGAGGCATCCATCGCAAACGAAGATATGCGACGTATTTGTGCGGCAGACGGCACCCTTCAGCAATACGCCGCATCTCTTGCCGCCATATCCGGCGCTCCTCAGATTGATCCGGATGAAATGGACGCCATAACGTTTGAGGCGGCTGAAACCGCATATGCCTCCGATACTGAAAACACCGTCCTCCTGGAGAAATATGTCAATGACTATCCCGATGGCCGATATCTTGCAAATGCACTTATGGACTTGGCAGAAGCGGCCGACGCATCCGGAGACACTACAAAGACACTCATATACTTAAACAGGCTTATTTCAGATCGCAATGACTCGCCGCAAGTCGGAGCAGCTTTATTTCTTAAAGCCGATATCCTTGAGAAAAGCACCGACCGGACGAAAGCATTGGAGTCATATCAAGCACTTGAGAAGCGAGGAGGACCTGACTTTGAATCAGAGGCTGTCGCAGGCATAATGCGCACTACCGATGACCCCGAAAAGCGTATGGAATATGCGCGCAGGCTGCTCTCCATGGGTGGGGTATCTGCTGAAGATGCAGAAGAAGCCCGCTTTTATGAAGCGACGGGAATGCTCAGAGGAGCGCAAAAGAATACCGGAGAATCTAAACTGAAACAGCTTGCAATGTCTCCAAATTCCATATCCGGGGCAAGGGCCGCGGTAGAGCTTGGAAATTGGTATCTTGAACAAGGTGATGTCAAAAATGCCCTTGCCACACTTGAAGCATTTACAGATGCAGGATCTGTTCACGCCTATTGGTTGGCACGGGGATATATTTCGTTGGCTGATGCTTACCATGCTGATGGCAAAGACTATTTGGCGACCGAATATCTCAAGAGCCTGAGAGATAATTATCCGGGCGATGAAAAAGATATAATAGAGGCTATCAATTCAAAAATCAACCTTTATTCCAAAAAATAATATGAAGAGAAGGATCATAATATTGATGGCAATTGCAGTATCAGCCATAGGATCTTCTGCACAAAATTTGTCGGAATCGCTATTGGTAGAAGGACATTTTCGTCCGGAGGTGATTTCTGCCGACAGGCTTTCAGTGCTTCCGGCACCCCTGACACTAAAGGTGCCCGAATCTCTCATGAGTTATGACCGTAATGGAGTGATAGCATCATTTGCTCCTGACGCTCTTGCCATGGAGGCAACAGGATGGCGGTCATCAAAAATTTTTGATAAATCTAAAGGATACGTTGATGTCAGATTGGGAAGTTGGCTCAACTCTTCTCTTTCAGCCGGATACAATCCCGTAAGGAATGACAATACATGCTTCAACGTCTATCTTCAGCATAACTCAACTTCTCTGCGGCGGGCATGGAAAGGGAATAAAGAATCTACGGGCGTATCGGGCGACCGATGTTTCCGCTATGATGAGACTATCGGGACTCATCTGAAGCAAAAAATTGGAGAAGCCGGGCTGCTGTCTGTAGCCGGACAATACCACATCGGCTATTTCAACTATTACGGCACATCAACCGGACCGGTAGAAAATGGAAAGATAAAAGCTCCGACTCAGACTCTCAATGATGCATATGCCGATATCGCATGGATTGGAAATGAAATTGGAAAATTTTCATATGCAGCCGATGCTGACGTGAGATATTTCGGATATCGCGCGATGTATCTCCCAATTCCGGGAAAAAACGGGAGTTTCGCAGAAAATAAAGGTGACCGCGAGACTTCCGTCAACATCGGGGCCAAAATTGGATATAAGATAGGAGCACATGGCAACCTGCGACTTAACGCACGCTATTCCGGTGTAATAAATAATGTTGGAAACAATGTAAACAGAGCGGAAATAATACCCTCCTACGGATTTTCAAAAAAATTCTATTCCTTTCGCCTTGGAATGAATGTAGCTGTCACAGAGAATGGAGAGCAAACTCGTTTGCGGATTGCGCCTGACGTAATGTTCTCGGCACGTAAGGGAATAATATCAGTTTCAGCAAATATCGGAGGAGGCACACATCTTCGCACACTCGCATGGGCACATATGTATGACTATTACTCCGATCCCGGCGCCTTATGCTATAAGGCTGCTTATAGCCCGATTGATGCCGACGTAGCATTTCAATTGAATCCCGGCGGAAAATGGACTTTCGGAGTAGACTGGAGATGGCGCACTACTCTTGATGAGACTTTTGGAGGATATTATCAAGCATTGCTCAATGACATGCCTTTGCCCGAAAATGCTTTTCCCGAATCGGGACACATCCATGGATTCAGACTGGAAGTGAACGCAGGTTACGATTTTTGCCGCTATTTTTCCTTGAAAGGAAAAGGCTCATGGCAACCGCAGAATGGAACCACCGGATTTTTCAATGGCTTTGACAGGGCTGTATTCACTGCCGACGTCATGGCAGAATCTCATCCTATTGAAAAGCTGATGTTTGCACTCAACTACAATCTACGTGCAAAACGCCTGTTGCTTCCCGGAAATATAAGCCAACTGAATTTTCGTGGTGAATATCAGGCTACTCAAAAAATCAGCATAGGGGTAGAGATACGCAATTTGCTGAATCGGCATGAGTATTCCTTCCCCGGAATTTCTTTGGAAGGAATCAGCTTCTTGGCAGGCGCAGGTATCAAATTCTGATAACTACTGTTTTCCCGTTAGCAGTGACTTCAGATCGTGGAGCAGGGTAAGTGACTGCAAAGGGGTCAGATTGTCAATATCAAGGGTGAGAATGCGATCGCGTATCTGACTCAGCAAGGGGTCGTCGAGCTGAAAGAAACTGAGCTGATAACCGTCGCGCTGACCGGCTATCTCTCCAAGTTTCCCTTTTGCTACGCTGTCCACCCCCTGATTGCTTTCGCTGCGTGATGCCGCTTCAAGACGCTCCAGCACTTGATCGGCACGTTTCACTATCGAAGGAGGCATACCCGCCAACTTCGCCACATGAATACCGAACGAATGTTCAGATCCTCCCTTCACAAGTTTTCGGAGAAACACTACCTTCCCCTTGATTTCTTTCACCGAAACGCTCCAATTGTGGATACGATTGAAAGATTTTTCCATCTCATTTAATTCATGATAATGAGTGGCGAAAAGAGTCTTCGGCCTGCACCGTCCGTTTTCGTGAATATGCTCCACAATCGACCATGCAATTGAAATACCGTCGTAGGTGGAAGTGCCGCGTCCGAGCTCATCAAATAGAATGAGAGAACGCCCGCTCATATTATTCAGTATAGAGGCAGCCTCGCTCATCTCCACCATAAACGTGGATTCGCCGGCCGCTAAATTGTCGCTTGCACCTACACGTGTGAAAATCTTATCCACAATGCCTATACGGGCTGACTCAGCCGGCACGAACGAACCCATCTGGGCCATTATCACTATAAGGGCAGTCTGACGCAGAAGAGCTGACTTACCGCTCATATTCGGACCAGTGATCATCAATATCTGATTGGAATCGCAATCAAGACACACCGTATTGGAAATATATGGCTCGCCAGGCGGAAGACGCTTTTCAATGACAGGATGCCGCCCCTCGATGATCTCAAGTGAAGTGGAATCATCCACCACAGGACGCACATACCGATTCTCCGCAGCCACATCAGCCATACTCAACAGGAAATCTATCTCGGCCGCAGCGTTGGCGCTTTTCTGCATCGGAGCGCAAGCTCCTGCAAGATGATCGAGAAGTTTACCATAAATTTCACCCTCCAACTGACCGATGCGGTCGGAAGCCGTCAGTATCTTCTGTTCGAAATCCTTCAATTCCTCGGTAATGTATCGCTCGGCATTGACGAGTGTCTGTTTTCTTATCCATTCTGCCGGCACCTTGTCCTTATGCGTATTGCGCACTTCAATATAGTAGCCAAACACATTGTTGTAGCTTATCTTGAGCGACGTGATGCCTGTGCGTTCTATTTCGCGGGCACATATCGCATCAAGAGCGGCGCGGGCATTATCGTGAATACCACGGTATTCATCAAGTTCCTTAGACACTCCCGGGGCGATTGATCCGCCTTTATTGAAAACAGCCGGAGCGTCCGGAGCGACAGTAGCCCTGATAAGTCCTATATACTGCTCGAGTGGCTGCATCTCATCCGCTATTTTCACTATTTCCTGACAATCAGCCCCGGCAAGCGATTTCTTCAGGCGCATACACCCATCCATAGAAGTGGCCAAGGATAAAAGATCACGAGGCTGAGCCCTGCGATTGGAGGTTTTGCCTATCATGCGCTGCATATCCCCTATCGACTGCAGACAAGAACGCGTATAATCGCGACGGTCTATGTCGCGGAAGAAAAAATCTACCATCGCATGTCGCTCATTGATTTTATTTACATCAAGCAACGGAAAACTTAGATTGGAAGCAAGCAGACGCGCTCCCATCGGTGTCACGGTATGGTCGAGCACACCAAAAAGCGTAAGACCTCTCGCGCCTCCGGCAGAAGCCGTCAACTCAAGATTGCGGAGAGTGAAGGGATCCATGCGCAGGAAGCGTTCGCTGTCAATTCGCGAAAGCACAGTGATATGTGAAGTGTTTGTATGTCCGGTGATGTCAAGATAGTATAGGAGGCTGCCGGCGGCAATCAGAGCCAATGGCATATCGTCAAGGCCAAAACCCTTCAGAGTGGCTGTCTTGAATTGTTTCAAGAGTCTTTCGCGGCCCGAATCCTCCGTGTATACCCAATCTTCCATATCGAATACAGGGCATTTCCACGTGATTATTTCACTGCATAGTTCACGCGTGCCGCTCATGCGCAACAGTTCCTTGGGAGCAAAAGCTGAAAGAAGCTTGTCTATTTCAGAAGGATCGGTCTCGGCAGCGAGAAACTCTCCGGTGGTAATGTCAAGGAAAGCGATTCCTGCCCTCACCGGCTTTCCCTTTCCTGAACGCTGAAAATGAATACCCGCAAGATAATTGTTTTCTACTCCTTCTATCGATGCGTCGTTGGTGTTGACACCGGGAGTGACAAGTTCGGTAATACCGCGCTTCACAAGTTTTTTTGTCAGCTTAGGATCTTCGAGTTGCTCGCATATAGCAACTCTTTTTCCGGCTCTTACGAGCTTCGGAAGATAAGTGTCAAGGGCATGATGAGGAAAACCTGCAAGCTCCACCGACTGTGCCGACCCGTTGGCACGACGTGTGAGCGTGATGCCGAGGATAGAACTTGCCTCTATCGCATCGTCAGAAAAAGTCTCGTAAAAGTCACCCACGCGAAAAAGCAATATAGCATCAGGATGCTTCTTTTTCATCTCGAAATATTGCTTCATCAGAGGAGTCTCTACTATCTTTGCCATAATTTAAGGAGTAATGGTTCAGGATTCAGGGGTAAGAGGAAAGAGTCCAAGCATCCAGATAGACATAGCCACATAGATGAGAAGACCTACTACGTCGTTCATGATCTGAATAAAGGGGCCTGTGGCAAGCGCCGGATTGATTTTCATCTTCTCAAGGGTCAGGGGCACGAAAGTGCCGAAAACGGTTGCAAATATCACCACGCAGAAGAGAGATGCCGCGACAGCAAACGACACAGCATACATATGAGGCTGAGTAAAGAGCACATAGATAAGCACTACGCCACTGATCACTACTGCATTTAGCAATGCCACCAACACTTCTCTCCCTATCTGCTTCCAGGCATCCTTAATTTCCAGACGCCCGTTGGCAAGACCTTGCACCACGATAGCCGATGCCTGAACACCTACATTTCCTCCGGTGCCGCCGATAAGCGGAATAAAGATGGCAAGGGCCGTGACCGCCGCTATCTGAGCTTCGAAACCGGTAAGAATGACGGAATTTATAATGCCACCTATTATACCGATCAAAAGCCATGGGATTCGCGCCTTCGTCTGGGCAAATACAGAGTCATCCACATCCACATCCGAGGAGATACCCGAAGCCAGCTGATAGTCGCGTTCCGACTGCTCGCGCACCTCGTCCATGATATCGTCGACAGTGATCTGACCTACCAGACGCCCGATAGAGTCGACCACAGGCATCGCCACAAGGTCATATTTCTCAAAATCTATCGCCACTTCATCGATAGGAGTATCCGTATGCACTTTGACCGGATCAGTCTGCATCACATGCTTTATCTTTGACACCGACGGATCGGTGATCATCTTCTTAAGAGGAAGTATACCCTTCAGTCGATTGTCGTCGTCTATCACATATACATAATATATCTCATCAAGATCAGCTGCCTGACGGCGCATTTCCTTGAGACATTCGGGCATCGACCAGTTTTCGTTGACTGCAATATATTCGGTGCCCATCAGGCCGCCGGCCGTGTCCTCATCATATTGGAGAAGGTCTACTATATCGCCTGCCTGCTCCATATCGTCGATGTGCTGGATCACTTCCTCACGGTCTTCCTCATCAAGTTCCTGAATAAGGTCGACTGCATCATCGGTGTCAAGTTCGTCGATAAACTCACCGATTTGTTCCGGCTCCATATGCTCGATAAGTTTCTTACGGTCTTCCTCATCGAGTTCCATGAGCACGTCTGCTTTCTTTTCCTTATCATCTATAAGATTGAAAAGTAATTCCGCTTGCTTTATATTAAGTTTACGCAGAAGTTCAGCTATGTCGGCCGGATGGAGGTCTGCTATTTCATGGCTAATGCCGGCAGCATCTTCGCTGTCGGCCATATTTTCGATTCTTTCGATGTCTTCTTCAGTGAAATCTTTCATAGAAGGCAAAGATAATCAAAATTTTTCAATAATTTTTATTTTTCCTTACTTATATTGAAAAATATGGCTCCATATGGATATTCACCACTATGGGATCAAATTCTTTTTTTATGTCGTTTTCTACTTTTGTGGCTATATCATGCGCCTTCTTTAAGGAAATATCCGGATCAAGCTTTATGTGGAGGTCGACGATCTTTGTGTTGCCATTGCTTCTTGAGCGAAACCTGTGAAAGTCTTTTACTCCGGGAGTTGATCTTATTATTTCCTTTATCCTTTCCGCTTCCTTCTCAGGAAGAGAAGCCTCCAGTAATTCTTTTACAGAAGATGAAGCCATCTTTGAAGCCATGACTATAATAAGGATACTCACAAACACCGCCGCCACCGGATCAAGGAAGCGCCATTTCGGTCCAAGAAACATTGCACCGGAGATGCCTGCAAGAGTGGCTAAAGATGAAAAAGCATCCGACCTGTGATGCCATGCATTTGCTTCCATGGCCGATGAAGATATTTTTCTTGCGGCACCTCGGGTATACCGAAACAGCCATTCCTTAACTAAAATCGAAATTATTGCCATTATGAGAGCAATCCAAGTAGGCTCCGGTATTTCTCCTCCTTCAAAAAAATCAATAGCCCTTTTCACTCCATCCACCAAGATGCCGATACCTACGGCCGCAAGCAATAAGGAAATAAGAAAAGTTACGAAAGTCTCTATCTTGCCATGTCCATATGAATGAGAAGAATCCGCTTTTTTTCTTGAAACTCCTATCACTATGAGCACGGCAACATCTGTAATAAGATCGGAAGCTGAATGGATGCCATCCGCTATCATAGCTGACGACCTGCCCACTACGCCTGATATTATCTTGAATAGAGAAAGAAGGGCATTTGTCCAGAATCCGACCCATGTCACTTTTCGTCCAAGTTTGACTTCCTTTGCAGAAGCATCTTCCGTTAAATTGCTATCTTGCTCCATATTTAAAATTTAGAAGTTGTTTAAACTTTATAAATAAAAGCCTTAAGGAGCATATATCCTCCCTTAAAGCTTTTTTTATTTATTTAAGTTTCGCAAGCTCAACTTAAGGGTCAAAAGTTGAGTGATTTATCATTGAAGTCTTACCAAGGGACTCTGCTTGTGTATTTGTAGACGTAAGTCTGCACTCCGGCGGAGTTGCGCCATTGCATCCAGAGGGTGTCGGAGTCGGTAAACCAATAATTCATCGTAGATGGATTGCCATATTCATATTGAATATTGATTTGCGACGACGTCGTCCCGTTTACTGACCGCTGGCACCAGTAAGCTAAGTTCTCTGTCTCACGATAACCGCGATCCCAATAATAATATGTGCCGCGGCCATCTCCATTGAAATACATATAATTCACTTCATCACCCCTCACATAGTCAGAGTTCACTTGATAAAGTTGCCAGCATCCGTTGAGATTTCTGTCATAAAAGGTATCCCATCCGCTTGGAGGCTCCGGATTCCAATAATTAATGTCACACGATGGCAATACCAGCATAAGCATTGCAAAAATCGGCAGATAAAATAATTTTTTTTTCATAATCTCAACTTTTTACAAACAATTTTATAAGTATTTAACAAATAGAAAAAGTCCGGGTTTAATAGAACCCGGACTTTTTAATCAAAGATAAGTATTTATATTATTTCACCATTACTTTCTTCACGCTGTTGCCCTTGCGCACGATGAAGATACCTTGTTGCGGCTGAGCCACACGCACTCCCTGAAGAGTGAAATATTCTGCTGCCACATCGGCTGCTTCTTCCACAGATTCTACAGCAGATGAGCCGTTTTCAGAATAAAGTGAGGGAAGAGCATGAGTGATTTCAGGATAACATCCGTATGAGTTATAGGTTTCATCATACTGGATTGTCTTTCCTTTCAATACATTGGTAATCTTAACTCCTTCTGCAGTAAATTCCACTGTCCATGCAAAGCCTTTTTCAGAATCGTTTGAAACTGCTTCATCTACATTAAATGAATTATAAGCACCTGTCTGGTAGTAGTAGCGGCCTGATGCATCCTTGATATAGTAAGCATTGTTGCCTGCATCCTCAAATGTAAAGGCTACATCTGCGGAAGTTGAGAAGGACTCACCTTCTGCTACGTCAGCAACTGAAAAATATCCATATGCTTTGTTTAAAGCAACGGCTACCTTTCCTGATGTGGCGATAGCATAGGCACTTCCTGCTGCAATTGCAGATACCTTATTGTATGTTTTTCCTTCTTCTACCGGAGGAGTGACAGGATCATCTCCACCTTCTCCCAATTCATATGCTGTCACGCTCTTTAAGCCCGGTACGCCAAAATACTTTTCTATATTACCTGTAAGAGTTACCTCTCTTCCAAGATTTCCGGTATTTTCATTCAAGTTGAGGGCATTGCGGACAGCACCTGCAGGAAGCTGAACAGGAATACACTTGTTGACATCAGTTTCGTTTGCTGCATCAGCGAGAACAATGTTTGTCTTGGAAACCTCTCCGGTCACTCCAAACACCGCATCTTTATAAACCTGACCCGGTACATATCCTACTATATAACCCTTCACTTTCTGGCCTGCTTCTTTTGCATCTGCACCGAGCGCGATGACTTCAGCCACTGTATAAGTCTTGACAACCGGATCAACTGTTGCAGAAGCGTTAAGTTTCACGTCAGTCACACACCAGGTGGCATAGTTAGCGTCTTCTGTCGCATAGTAACGGAATCCTACATAGATATTACCCTTATATGAGCTGAGGTCGATGTCGCCGCTCTCAGCCCAGCTGCTGTAGCCGCTCTCAGGAGCTACCGCATAGTTTGCATTTAGCTTAGTCTTTTCAGCGGTAGCAGGATCATTTGATGTAAGGACATAGGTTTCAAATACGCTTGTAGTGGAGCCATAACCATTCACCTGTGTCTTGAATGTAAGATTTTTGTCTGCACACTTCTCTATATCGATAGCGGGAGAGATCAGCCATTGGTCATAGGGAGGTTCAGTACCCTTGTAGCCCGTGGCAGTCGCATAGGTAGTTTCGTTATAAGAGTATGCATAAAAGTCTTTATCACCTGAAAGTTTTGTGACGGTCCATGTGTCAGGAATAACGGCGAATTTCTCGTTAAGCTCAGTCACTGCAGTTCCTGAAACAGGAGCGCTTCCTATCCATTCATAGCTTGAAGGAGACTTAAGTCCGGGCACTTTAAAATAAGCTTCACGGCTACCACATAGGATCACTTCGCGTCCAAGGTTCTGAGGATTGTCAACAAGATTAAGCGCAGCTCTTACATCTGATTTGCTTACGAGCTGCACAGGGATGCAATAAGTTGGATCATCTTCCTTGGAACTTGATGCCAAAAGAATATTGCTGGCGGATGCTTTTTCATTGGTGAATTTAGCACCCGTTTCATAAGCTGCTCCATCTACAAAGCCTACGATATAGCCTTTGACGTAAGTATCAGGTACTGCAGCAGTAGGAACACCTAAGTCGATGAATGCATCCACTGTCAATGGATTTTCCTTGCTTCCGGGATCCTGGGCATAAGCTGATCCTAAGCCCAACACAGCGCAAAGCGCGAGTAAAGTTTTCTTCATGTTGTTGATTAAATTAATTGTTAAACACTATATTTTGTTGTTGTTCATATTTTTCTTTTGCAAGCTATCCGTTATCTTCCAGATCGCCATTCCTGCGCTCACCGACACGTTGAGACTATGCTTCACCCCATGCATCGGTATCTCGAGTATCTCATCCGCCATATCCACTATCCTCTGATCCACGCCCGACACCTCATTTCCTACTACAAGAAGATATTTTTTTTCATCATCAGGCCTAAATTCCATGAGGTCTTTACTCCCATGTGCCTGTTCGAGCACACCTACTGTCCATCCTTCCTCCTTCATACGTCTGCACTCTTCAACTGAATTTTCCGCATATCGCCAATTTACCGAATCTTCAGCGCCCAAAGCTGTCTTGCTTATCTCCTTATGCGGTGGTATGCCCGTGATACCCGCCATTATCACTTCTTCTGCAAGAAAAGCATCAGCCGTGCGGAGAATAGACCCGACATTCTGCATCGACCTTACATTGTCGAGAAGAATGGCGAAAGGAAGTTTGGGTATTTTCCTATACTCTTCCACACTGCAATTAGTAAGTTCCGCTATGCTCTTCTTTTTCATAATCTCATCTATCTTACATCTTATATCTGATATCAGGATAAGGCAAGCATCCTCTCTATAGGGCGCACGGCTCTCTTTGCTATTGCAGGATCTACATTGATTTCGGGTTTTCCATAACGAATGCAATCACGCAGTTTTTCCAATGTGATCATCTTCATATAGTCACATTCGTTGCATTGGCACTCCGCATCTTCAGCCGGAGCCGGAATGAATGTCTTATGCGGACATTCTTTCTGCATATTGAAAAGAATACCGCTTTCCGTCACCACTATATACTCTTTTGCATCATCCTTGCGGGCAAAGTCAAGAAGAGCGGCCGTGCTGCCCACCTTGTCGGCAATCAACTGAAGGGGACGGCGACATTCAGGATGCACGAGCACCTTCGAGCCGGGATGCTCTTTCTTAAGGTCGGCAATACCCTGAAGGGAAAAACGGTCGTGGACATGGCATGCGCCATTCCAAAGAAGCATATTGCGACTGGTGACTGAATTGATGTATTCCCCCAGATTATGGTCAGGACCAAATATTATCTTTTCATCTTCGGGAAGCGATTCCACTATCTTTCGCGCGTTTCCTGATGTGACCACTATATCCGTAAGGGCTTTCACGGCGGCTGAAGTGTTGACATAACTTATTACGGTGTGGTCCGGATGCTCTTCTACAAATTTTCCGAATTCCGCAGGGTCGCAACTGTCGGCAAGCGAGCAGCCGGCTTTAGCATCAGGAATGAGAACAGTGCGGTCAGGACAAAGAATCTTTGCAGTCTCGCCCATGAAGTGCACACCACACATCACTATTACATCGGCATCTGTCTCGGCGGCCTTCCTTGCCAACGCCAGGGAGTCGCCTATGAAGTCTGCTATCTCCTTTATTTCATCGCGCTGATAATAATGGGCCATTATCACAGCTTTCTTTTCTTTCTTGAGTGCGGCTATCTCGTCGGCAAGTCGCTTCTTGAGATCAGTGTCAAGTGCAGAAGTTTTCGACTCCATTTCTTTATTTTTCTATAGTTAAAAAAAATATTTTAAATTAAAAAAATTCAACAACAACAATAAAGAGTGTAGATAAATGTAGGTTACTTTTTACTGAAAAATTTGGATTTATCAGTTATTGAACTTTGATCCACGGTTATCTACATGTTTTCAAATAGCAATGCTCTGATATTTCATCACTATGCGGATTTTATCTACACTCTGTAGATAAATGCAAAGTTAATAAATTTTCTAATATTAATTGTAGAAAAAGGTATAAATTTTGAAAATAAGACTAAGGAAAATTTGAAGAAAAGATGCTTAAAAGTTATCTGACACCTCCGGTCATCTCTATCCTCTCCATACACAGAGTATGGTTTTCTACATATATTGAAGTGTTTTCAACATTTTATCAACAGTTATCTACAGATTTTCTACATGCTTAAAATAAACCATCTAAACATCAACTTGATCATGCTAAAGTTGAGTAAATAAAAAAAATATACTATCTTTGCATTCAAATTAAGAAAGTTATGAAGATAGATATTGGTATAAAAGACAATAAACATACTTTGTTATCCTATTTTAGAGGTAGAGCACAGGAAGCCGTAGCAGAGGCGGATAGAGAGTATTCAAATTCCGAGTTTAAGAAAAAGGCGGCTTATGTCAACAAAGCATTGTCGGAAAGCCGGGACAATCTACTCTCCATAGTAGAGAATAAAGCAAAATC
The DNA here is from genome assembly GCA_947174515.1 of uncultured Porphyromonadaceae bacterium. Lineage (GTDB taxonomy): Bacteria > Bacteroidota > Bacteroidia > Bacteroidales > Muribaculaceae > Lepagella. The sequence continues at coordinate 12,072 of CAMWJD010000011.1, read as the reverse complement.
GGAACATTGGATGACTGTTGACTTATTGGAATGCGCCCTAATGATATACTATACCAATGATGTTGTAATGCTTGAAACTCGCAATTCAATTTGGGAATATGACTACATGGCATTCTCACGTAGAATAGGAGAGTTATGGGAGCCTTTTTGTAAACTCTGCTTTAAATATTCTCTTGCCGAGATATCTTTTTTTCTACCTCCTTTATTTTCTGAAGTAAAACAACATCTATCAGATGAAATAAAAACCTACATTGATCATCTTACCATAACTAAAAATAAAAAGATACAGTTGTTGAAATATTATGATAAGGTATGGGCACTTGTTACTTCCGGTGAAATAAAACTTGAATGTGATCTTCATTTTATTAAGAATGGAACAAAATATATAATTGACTTTAAAAGTGGATTCGGATCAAACGAAAAAGGAAATACAAACAGACTTCTTTTGGTAGGTACAATATATAACAACATTGATGACGAAAATTATAAGTGTATGTTGTTTGTTAGGTCTGCTGAAAATAATCATTACCTCACTACTCTTAGTTCATCAGGTGTATGGGCTACCTACACCGGAGAAAGTACATATAGACAGATTGAGGAATGTTCCGGTTATGATCTCCATAAATGGATCACTACCAATATAGACTGGATGAATGATTTTTCAATATTAATGAGAAAGACTGTTTTGGATCAGGATTTGGAAAAATATTTAATATGGTGATATTATGACTGACACATTGATATATCAAGCTTACTATACAAAGTCTGATCCCATATTGGAATATATGGTTGAAATGCTTGACATTCAACCGGATGATTCTATACTTGAACCCTGTGGAGGTGACGGAGTGTTTGTTGATAAGATTAGGTATTATATAAAAGATGTCAATATAGATGTTCTTGAGTTGAACTCCAAAAGTGTTGATTTATTGAAAAAAAAGTATGAAAACTGTCATCGTATAAAAATAAAGGAGACAGACACTTTATTGGACGAAGATATCATCCTATCATGCAAGACATATGATAAAATAATAGGCAATCCTCCTTATGGAGCTAGACATGATGAAAGAAAACGACAACAGTTGAGTTCTTTGTATCCAAATCTTTATACAAAGGAAAGCTATACCTTGTTTTTATACCTATGTATCCGTAATCTAAAACCAGGTGGAAGGCTGTGCTTTATTATTCCCGATACCTTTCTTTCTCTTCATAGACACGAAGGACTTAGGGAATATCTTCTGACTAATACCAAGATAATTGAGTTATCCCTTTTTCCGTCAAAATTTTTTCCCGGAGTAAAATTCGGATATGCCAACTTATGTATTATAACTTTAGAGAAGAGTGAGGATATAGAAAGTAATCTTCTCAATAATATAGTGATTCGTAAAGATTATACAAACGTGCAACAATTGGCACACTCTAAGGAATTGCCATATGTGACCATTAATCAAGACAAAGTCTACCATAATCCATCTTTTGCGTTTATGATTGATTCTTCTAACTATCTTTTAGATTTAATCAACGATGAAAAAATATTGAAAATAGGGGATATAGCGAATTGCGTGACGGGTTTTTATTCCGGTAACGACAAGATTTATCTTCATCCGGCAAATAGAGGAATAAAGAATTCCAAGAATTATTCTTGCGCATCTCCGGCAAACATCAGACACAGAGAATTAAATGTCAAGGAAAAAATCAATGGAATTTCTTCTATTGATTATTTGATACCGATAGTTAAAGGAGGAAGCATAGAGTATATAAAACCAGATAACTGGTATATGGACTGGTCAGAAAAAGCGGTTGCTGAGTTTAGAAATAGTAAAAAATGTAGATTTCAAAATTCAGAATATTATTTTAAGGAGGGTATAGCTATTCCCATGATTCGTTCTTCTAAAATTACAGCATCAATACTTGATTGCAGACTTTTCGACCAATCTATTGTAGGTGTGTTTCCTTTCGATTCAAAGTGGATGAAATATCTTTTGGCTTTTTTCAACTCAAAAGTTTGTAATGAGATAATCAGTATTGTCAATCCTTCTACGAATAATTCCGCTAACTATATAAAAAAAATACCCTTCTTAACACCTGATGAAGACACATTGTATAGGGTAAATACTTTAGTAGAACATATATTATCTGATTTAAAGAATGGAAAATATAAGATAGAATCATTGAAAATAGAACTTGATGATATATTTTCCAAGTTGTATTCTTCTCATAATGATAATAAAGTCACGCATTACCATACAAATCCCGTAGTATACCAGCCGATGCTTGCAGGACTTTTTGGCTGAAGCCAATATTCTTTCCAAGTTGGTGGAATAAGATATTCTATTATTCTATAGGAGTGAAAAGAGAAAAAGTGAAAAATATTTGTTTAATCGGGGGAAAATGATTAATTTTGCAGCGCAAAAGAAACGCACTATAAGAGATGTGTGATTTAAAGCAATTCATAATAGCCCTTCCTTCTCTTGGCGAAGGCCATCACGAGTATGAGATGAAAGTGGACGGCGACTTCTTTGCGGCGCGTGACAACGACGACGTGAAAGAGGCCGATGTCACTGCATACGTTGATATTGATGTGCATCATGGTGTGTATGAAATTGGAATCACGTGTCAAGGGTGGATAGATATCCCCTGCGACCGGTGTCTTGATCCTATGCGCCTTGATGTGGATGAAGATTATGATGTCACGGTGCGCTATGGAGAAGAATATGATGAGAAAGAAGACACCATCATAATTCCGGAGAGCGAAGTGAATTTTGATCTGTCACCTCTTGTAGCCGACACTATTTTGCTTAGCATCCCGCTCAGGCACGTACACCCCGCCGGGGAATGCAACCCTGAGATGGAAGAAATAATGAGCCAACATTCGTCCGAAAGCGTCAAGCCGGAAGATGATGATATATAAATAAGAATAAATTAATAACCTAAGGCGACCGTGATTCTTTCCCGCGAAGGAAAGGAGAAATGGCTGTCTGATAAACTTTGAATAAAAATGGCACATCCTAAACGCAGACAATCTCACACCCGCACCGCGAAGCGCCGTACACATGACAAAGCGCTTATCCCTACTCTTGCAATTTGCCCGAACTGTGGCGCATGGCATGTATGGCACAACATATGTGGTGAATGTGGCTACTATCGCGGAAAACTTGTGATTGAGAAAGCCGTGATGTAATGACACAAGCTGTAATCACAGGAATAGCTTCATATTTGCCTGACGACATTCTCGACAATGAGATGCTGTCGCAGATGGTGGATACCAACGACGAGTGGATCACTACGCGTGTCGGTATTAAGGAGCGTCATATTCTGAAGGAAGAAGGAAAGGGTTCCGGTTATCTCGGTCAGATGGCGGTTGACCGCCTTTTGGCTGATAACGACATCGATCCCAAGTCGGTCGACCTTCTTATATGCGCTACATCAAATCCCGACTATAGATTCCCATCCACAGCTTCCGTCATCATACATCAATGCGGACTTAAAAAAGCATATGGCTATGACATTCAGGCTGCATGTGCAGGATTTATAGTAGGAATGCAGGATGCCAGAGCCTATATCACATCAGGTCTGTATAAAAGAGTAGTTGTGGTATGCGCTGAAAAGATGAGTTCGATGACCGATTATCAGGACAGACAGACCTGTCCGCTTTTCGGCGACGGTGCCGCTGCAGTCCTTGTCGAGCCATCTGATGATGCAAGTCTCGGTGTCATGGATGCCGAAATACATGTCGATGGTTCGGGTCTTCCACATTTGCTCATGAAGGCAGGTGGAAGTGTGAAACCGGCTTCTGTAGAGACAGTTGAAGCGCGCGAGCACTACGTATATCAGGAAGGCAGATCAGTATATAAGCACGCTGTCTTTGATATGCTGCGTTCTTCGCTTTCTGTCATGCAAAGAAATAAACTGGATGCCGAATCTCTTGACTGGTTTGTGCCGCATCAAGCCAATCTTCGCATCATTGAAGCTATCGGAGACCGCATCAAGCTTCCGGAAGAGAAGATATTGGTCAATATCCAGAAGACGGGCAATACATCGGCTGCCTCTATTCCTATCTGTCTTGACGAGTTCAAGAATAAACTCCATAAAGGAGATAAAATAGTGCTGACTGCGTTTGGCGCAGGATTCACCTGGGGTGCCATGTATCTTGTATGGGCTATAGACCCCGTAGTCAATGCATAATTAATAATGCATAATACATATTAATTAAAAGAGAGGCTTATGCCTCTCTTTTTTTGATGTGAATTATTCAGACAATGGCTATTATGCATTGCGAATTGTCAAAAACAATAAAAAAGGTGCTCTTTATGAGCACCTTTTTATTACTTTTTGACTAAAAATCAGCCGTTGTATTTCTTCATTACAGCGATGAGGTCGAGAACCTTGTTGGAGTAGCCGATCTCGTTGTCATACCAAGAGATAACCTTTACGAAGTTATCAGTCAAGTAAACGCCTGCGTTCGCATCGAAGATAGAAGTAAGCGGGCAGCCGAGGAAGTCAGAGCTTACTACAGCGTCTTCAGTGTAGCCGAGCACACCCTTGAGTTCTCCTTCAGCAGCTTCCTTCATTGCAGCGCAGATAGCTTCCTTAGTAGCGGGCTTTTCAAGGTTGCAAGTAAGGTCGACTACAGAAACGTCGAGAGTAGGAACACGCATTGAGATACCGGTGAGCTTACCGTTGAGCTCAGGGATAACTTTACCTACAGCCTTAGCAGCACCTGTAGAAGAAGGGATGATATTGCCGGAAGCGGCACGACCACCACGCCAGTCTTTCATAGAAGGACCGTCTACAGTCTTCTGAGTAGCAGTAGTAGAGTGAACAGTAGTCATAAGACCTTCCTTGATACCGAACTTGTCGTTGAGCACCTTAGCGATAGGAGCGAGACAGTTAGTAGTGCAAGAAGCGTTAGATACGAACTGCTGGCCGGCGTAAGTGTCAGCGTTCACACCAACTACGAACATAGGAGTTGCATCCTTGGAAGGAGCAGACATTACTACATATTTAGCACCAGCTTCAATGTGAGCCTTAGCTTTTTCTTCAGTAAGGAAGAGACCGGTAGATTCAACTACATATTCAGCACCTGCTTCGCCCCAACCGATTTCAGCCGGGTTCTTACATGCAGTCACGCGGATAGGCTTGCCGTTGACGATGAGAAGGCTCTTGTCCATATCGTAGTCAACAGTGCCGTCGAAGCGACCGTGCATTGTGTCATACTTAAGCATGTAAGCCATGTAGTCTACCGGGAGAAGGTCGTTGATTGCAACAACCTCGATGTCGTCACGCTTAGTGGAAGCGCGGAAAACGAAACGGCCAATACGGCCGAAACCGTTAATACCAATCTTTGTCATATTACCTAATTGTTTAACTTTATTGGGTTAAATTCTTTTATCGCCTGTAAAACTGTAAGTTAGCCCTTAATCCGGACTTAAAAATCTGATTGGGACACCTTTTTATGGGTTTTACGGTGCAAAGATAACAAAATATTTTCGTTAATCATCTATATTTTCGTATTTTTTAAACTAAATAACGATAATATTTGTTAAATTAGCACACGCGTTTAGTGCGTTGTATTTGACACTATAAACTGAACTACTAAAAATTAAGGAAAATGGGAAAATTTTTATCTGATTTCAAGGAATTCGCCATGAAGGGGAATGTGATCGACATGGCTGTCGGTGTGATCATAGGTGGAGCATTCGGAAAAATAGTTTCTTCACTTGTCAATGATATGATTATGCCGATTGTCACCCTGTGCACAGGCGGAGACGGCTATCGAAACATGAAATATGTGATTCGTGAAGGATCAGCGGCTACTGCCGATGGAGTTGCCGCCATTGAAGAAGTCGCTATTAATTATGGCACGTTTATCATGAATATAGTCGATTTCTTCATCATCGCCCTGTCAATATTCGTCGCTCTTCGTGTCATCATGAAGTTCAAGAAGAAAGAAGAAGAGGCGCCGGCCGCTCCTGCCGAACCCACTGCGGAGGAGAAGTTGCTCACTGAAATTCGTGATATCCTCAAGAATCAGGAAAAATAATTTATAAGTTTTACGCTTTACGTTGTCCGTTTTACGTTATCTATATATAGATGACGTAAAACGGACATTGCCGGCATTAGCAATGTCTCGCAAAACGCAAAACTCAAAACGCAATATATATGCAGAAGAAATTCAAAAGAACGCTTATCACATCGGCACTCCCCTATGCCAACGGCCCCGTGCATATCGGTCATCTCGCAGGAGTATATGTGCCGGCCGACATTTATGCCCGCTATCTCCGCCTTAAAGGTGAGGAGGTTTTCTTTGTGGGTGGTAGCGATGAGCATGGTGTGCCCATCACCATCAAAGCAAAAAAAGAGGGTGTCACTCCCCAAGACATAGTAGACCGCTATCACAATATCATCAAGAATTCATTCGAGGGACTCGGAATATCCTTTGATGTTTACGGACGCACCACTTCGGAGACTCATCGCAAGACAGCATCCGACTTTTTCCGCCGTCTTTACGATAAAGGTGAGTTTGTCGAAAAAAGCTCCATGCAATTATACGACGAGCAGGCCGGACAATTTCTTGCCGACCGCTACGTGACGGGCACCTGCCCTCACTGCGGCAATGAAAAAGCATATGGCGACCAATGTGAGAAATGCGGCACTTCACTTAATGCCACCGACCTTATCAATCCGAAATCAGCCATCACCGGAAACAGCCCGGTGCTGAAGGAAACTTTCCATTGGTTTCTGCCTCTCGACAAATGGGAGCCCAAGCTGCGTCAATGGATTCTTGAAGAGCATAAGGAATGGAAGCCAAATGTATATGGACAGTGCAAGTCATGGCTTGACCTCGGTCTGCAGCCGCGTGCTGTGAGCCGTGATCTTGATTGGGGTATTCCTGTGCCCGTAGAGGGTGCTGAAGGAAAAGTGCTGTATGTGTGGTTTGATGCTCCGATCGGATATATTTCCAACACGATAGAAGCTCTGGGCGACGACTGGGAGAGGTGGTGGAAAGATCCTGAGACCAGGATGTTGCACTTCATCGGAAAAGACAATATAGTGTTCCACTGCATCGTATTCCCCTCCATGCTGATGGCAGACGGGAGCTACAATCTTCCCGACAATGTGCCGGCTAATGAGTTCTTGAATCTGGAAGATGATAAGATCTCTACTTCTCAGAACTGGGCTGTATGGCTGCATGAATATCTTGAGGATCTTCCCGGCAAGCAGGATACCCTGCGCTATGTGCTGACAGCAAATGCACCTGAGACGAAGGACAATAATTTCACCTGGAAAGATTTTCAGGCGCGCAACAACAATGAACTTGTAGCCATCCTCGGCAATTTCATCAACCGTGCGGTAGTGCTGACACATAAATATTTCGGTGGTGCGGTGCCTCCTGTGACGACTCTGGAGACGATAGACACCGGCCTGATTGAAGAAATCGGGAAACTGAAAGACGAAATGACTGCGGCTCTCGATACATTCCACTTCCGCGAGGCTCTTCGCGTGGCGATGGATATGGCTCGTGCCGGCAATAAGTACCTGCAGGAGACCGAACCTTGGAAAGTGTCGAAGACTGATATGGAGCGCACCGGCACTATCCTTAATATAGCTCTTCAGACTTGCGCGAACCTTGCGATCGCATTTGAGCCGTTCTTGCCCTTTATGGCCGAGAAGCTCCTGAAGATGCTCGGAGGCGAAAAAATCAGCTGGGATATGCTCGGTTGCTTCGACCTTGTGCCTGCGGGAGCAAAGATCGGCGAGCCGGAATTACTCTTTGAAAAAATTGAAGATTCAGTGGTGGAAGCTCAAGTGCAGAAGCTTAAGGATGCTAAAGAGAAGAATAAACTCGCAGCCTGGCGTCCTGCCGAAGTTAAGCCAAATGTCGACTTCGGTATTTTTGAGAAGATCGATATACGCGTAGGAAAAGTGCTTGAATGTTCAAAAGTGAAAAAATCGAAGAAACTTCTTCAATTTCTCATTGAAGACGGAATAGAGAAGCGCACTATATTGAGCGGCATTGCCGAGAGCTACGAAGATCCGTCAGTGCTTGTAGGCAAGGAGATATGCTTCATAGCCAACTTCGAGCCTCGCAAGATGATGGGTATCGAAAGTCAGGGTATGATTCTGTCCGCTGTGAATCCTGACGGTAAGCTTACCGTCATTTCTCCATCGGCGGAAGTGGCTCCCGGTGCGTCGGTAGGATAATTTGCATTTTGTGCGGATGTCTGTCAAAAGAGTGCTGACAGGCGCATAAATCAATAAAGAAAGGTATGACTGCATGATTTGGGCAGTCATACCTTTTTATTAAGATTTATTAAGATTTATATTTTGGCGGCCCAAAATCTTTGCGCTACCTTTGCAGTGCAATCAAGATAATCACATCTGAGTCTTCAGTCTTGAGTCTTCAGATTGCTCAGAAAAAAGGAAATAATTTAAAATATCATATATTATGGCAAAGAAAGTAGTTAAGAAGCCTATCGGTGGCCGCATCGCCGACATGGACGAAAAGCGCAAGGCTCTTGATGTGGCTATGGCACATCTTGAGAAAGATTTTGGAAGCGGCACCATCATGCGTCTTGGTGATGACGCTGTTCAGGATGTCGAGGTGATTCCTACAGGTTCTATAGGTCTGGACTATGCGCTCGGTGTCGGAGGTCTTCCACGTGGCAGGATTACCGAGATTTATGGACCGGAATCATCAGGAAAGACAACACTCGCAATCCATGTCATAGCGGAGGCTCAGAAAATGGGCGGTATATGTGCCATTGTTGACGCGGAGCACGCTTTCGATCGTTTTTATGCCGAGAAACTTGGTGTAGATGTCAACAACCTGTGGATTGCCCAGCCGGACAATGGCGAACAGGCTCTTGATATAGCTGAACAACTCATCAACTCCGGAGCTATAGATGTTCTCGTGATAGATTCAGTAGCCGCCCTTACTCCAAAGGCGGAGATAGAAGGAGAGATGGGTGATAAGAACGTGGGTCTTCATGCACGCCTTATGAGCCAGGCCATGCGTAAGCTCACAGGCAGTATTGCCAAGACACGCACATGCTGCATCTTCATCAACCAGATACGCGAGAAAATAGGATTGATGTTTGGCAATCCCGAAACCACAACCGGAGGAAATGCCCTTAAATTCTATAGTTCGGTGCGTCTTGAAATCAGGGCAAGCGGATTTATCAAGGATGGAGAGCAGGCAGTCGGGCGCACTGCAAAAGTAAAGGTCGTTAAGAATAAGGTAGCTCCTCCATTCATGAAAGCTGAGTTTGAATTGCTGTTTGGTGAAGGTATTTCCCGTGTTGGAGAAATCGTGGATTTAGGTGTTGAGAACGGCATAATTCAGAAATCCGGTGCATGGTTCAGCTATAATGGCAATAAACTCGGACAAGGACGTGATGCCGTGAAGCGTGTGCTGAAAGAGAATCAGGAGCTTGCCGATGAGATCGCCGACAAGATAACTGAGAAAATGAAGTCAGACCGTGATTCCCGTAAGCCGATGGGAAATCCATTCCTTCCCGGCCGTGACAGCAAGGTAGTGGTTTCTGACGATGACGATATGGACATAGCGGCGGAGTCAGATGGCACTGACAGTGCAGAAGATCTCTTTGGCGACGATTTCGCACTATAATTTACTATTGTATAGAATATAAAGAGGGGGCATAGGCTCCCTCTCTTTATTATGTCGTGGCGGAGCTTATTTTTTACAATATTTCATTATGCAGTGAATAAGCATTGCGGAGAGTCTCGAAAGAAGCCGGAGCTGCTTTAAGGGCTTCTGTCATTGGCATCGGGTTATAATGTTCCAATATCAGCTTCGGAGTCAGAATATCAGGCTCCCGGTATGCACCTTGAAGTCCGTCGAGATCTACTTGCAGTCCGAGAACTTCTGCCACCGATTCCAGAGCCATGCGTGTCGCCCTCTGTTTTCCTTCCACGCTGTAGCCTGCGATATGGCATGTGGCTGTGTCGGTAAGCGAAATAAGCTTATTGTCAATGTCAGGTTCTCCTTCCCATGTGTCGATGATGCTGTGCCGTATCGTGCCATTTTCAATTGCAGTCACAAGAGCTTCAGTGTCAGCCACCTCTCCCCTTGCTGCATTAATAAAAATGCTTTCGGGTTTCAGATTTTTGATAGATTCCTTATCAATCAAATGAAACGTAGGGTACTTTCCTGTCCGGGTAAGCGGCGTATGCAATGTGATTGCATCGCTTTTAGATAGCACTTCCTGAAGGGGCAGATATTCCCTGTCGGTCAATCCGATTTCCTTTCTTGGAGGGTCACATGCAAGAACTTTTGCTCCGAGTCTTTCTCCCCATTGCGCCACAATCCCTCCTACATGTCCGCATCCTATTACACCCAAATTGGAGTTCCGGAGATCAAAACCGTTCCTCAACAGGTTGGACCACACATATAGAGCCACCCCCGGAGCATTACATCCCGGAGCATTTTTCACTGCAATTCCATTTGCCGCACACCATGAGGTGTCGATATGATCGGTTCCTATCGTAGCAGTTGCTATTACTTTGACTTTTGAATTCTCCAGAAGTGTAGCGTCGCATCGTGTGCGTGTGCGCACTATCAGGGCATCCGCATTTACCACCGCTTCCCTGTCTATGGCTGAAGCAGGCAATTGAATTAAGTCAGCTCCCTTTATGCGGTTTTCAAGAAAAGGGATATTCTTATCTCCTATGATTTTCATTTTTTGTCAAGATTCGGGTCTCACATCCCATTTGATGAAAATTCAGGGTCATCGAGTTGGAGCGATAGAGTGGTCTCAGCCTATGAATGAGTCTATCAGCATAAAGAAGAAAAAGGCAATGAAAAGTGACAGGAGACCCCAGAACCAAACGGGACTTTCCGGTATTCTTCGCATTACGAAAAAATTTGAAATCTGCACCGAAACCGCGAAACAAAATGATGATGCGTAGGCACCGAAATTATCAAAATCAATAATCATGAAAATTCCGCAGGCAAATGCGAGGAGATTTATCATATTGTTGAAGGTCCTCTCCCGCATGTTGCCGGCATATATGAGCATTGCATTATTGAGCGTCATTATAATTCCTATAAGAGCGAGGCAACCTAAAGAAGCAAAAACCAACATCAGATAATTTTCATTCGCATTTGGCAGATTGACAAGAAACCGGGGAATTCTGAAGTCGGAGAAAGACACGAGGCCTAATCCGAGCGCTACCCAATATGGAGCGGCTAACCCCATGATAAATGCAATTATTTCTTTTATTCTCAAGATTTTGGCCATCAATGCCATAATTGGATAGACTATCATCATAAGAATAAAAGCATATTCTGCCATTGAGCCCAAAGAGAGATAAGTAGCCACAACAAACATAGATGTAGTGGCATTTTCGGCATTATATGCCTTCATAATGATATCAAGACATAAGAGATTGATGATTAGCATTATGATCGGAGTGCCGAGATAGGATGTATTGACCGGATTTGAAGCCAATATCACGGCCATGGCGGTAGGAAGGATCGGCTCGGTGCTTTTTACAAAAGAGTGCTTCTTATTGATAATGAATGCAAAAAGGATTGCAAAGAAAATCAGTACAGCATTGATTGCACATTCCACCGGAGGAGAAAGCAGATTGCCGGGTAAAGTAAGGCAGAATCCGAATTCCTCATCCGGATTCAGTGAAGGCATAAAGAGAGCGGTAGCAGCAATCATGAGCAGAGCTGCTATTGCCCCTATTATGATGGAACCTTGACCCGCTGTATAATTATTGTCTGTCTCTTGATTTGGAATAAGAGGTTGCATCATTCGTCGTCGTCCTGAAGGAATGAATTTTTGAAATTCTTTCTTGATCGCATTTTGCCCGGTGCGCGAGTCTCTGTAAAGTTGGTGAGTTTCGGGCCTTTATTAGCGATAGTTCTGGCCTCAGACTTATTGGAATAATTATTTTCGTTGAAGCGACGAGGCTTTTCATCGTTGAATCGACGTGGTTTTTCGTCATTGAAACGACGTGGTTTTTCGTCATTGAAACGGCGAGGCCTTTCGTCATTGAAACGGCGAGGCCTTTCGTCATTGAAACGACGAGGCTTTTCAT
>CAMWJD010000010.1 GCA_947174515.1 uncultured Porphyromonadaceae bacterium | reverse complement strand
TCTTTTCAAGCTGCTTGAATTACATTATCGTTTAATTTCTGTGAGCTACTTAAGAAAAAACAGTGACAATGTGGACAATATTTAAAATCGTAAATCTATGGTGGCTGCTGACATCTACCTTTGCATGGCCGATGCTGGCTGTGCCTGAGATGATATTAGCGATAATCGCAAATTTGGGGATGCTGGTATCCTTGAGTTTTCAGCCAATCAAATTCAATTTAGACGCCAGGACCGGCTGGGTGCTTGTAGCCATAACAGGTCTGACACTATGGCACACATGGCTGGATGGCTGGCCAAACGGAGTAACCACTGCGTTGCAATACTTCCCGGTCCTTTATCTTATGCAGTTGCCATATGATTATTTGAAAGACCTGTTGAAGTTCACCACAAAATGGTATGCCATTCTTCTTATCCCTGCTCTGATATTATATTGGATTGTTTTGTTCATACCTCTGCCTTCAATGGGAACCTTCGAACATGATGGATATCCGCCTTTCATAAATTATATTTTCTATATAAAGAATACATTTGACGGATTTCGAATGGAACGTTTCAATGCATTCTTTCTTGAACCGGGACATCAGGCGATCGTGAGCTCATTCCTGATGATGGCCAATCGTTTTGACTTCAAGAAATGCCCGTGGCTTATAGTATTGATGATAGCTATCATCTTTTCCCTCTCTCTTGCCGGCTATCTGTTGACATTAATCGGATTCCTGCTTCTAAAGATCAATAGCGTCACCAAAGCACTCATCACGTTAGGATCCGTAGTCGCGATAGTGTTAGGAGCAATACTTTGGGACGGTGGCGACAACACCCTGAATGAGATGATTATCGCCAGAATGGAATATGACAAAAGCGAAGGTATCAAAGGCAATAACCGATTTTTCAATAATACCGACTTTGTATTTAATCGGACTTTAGGCACTAAATATTTCTGGATAAGCACCAAAAGCCATTCCAACATGAAGTTGATTGGCGGAGCCGGCTATAAGATTTATATCCTCCATTATGGAATGGTGAGCGCCCTTCTTGCATTAATGTTATATCTGAGTGTAATTCCCTCTCGCCCCAATCTCCGCTACACAATCAGCTTCTTTATTCTGATAGCTCTTTGCTTTATGCAAAGGGCTTATCCCTATTGGTATGCATGGCTATTTCCCTACATAGTCGGGATATACATGGCAAAAGATGAGAAAGACATGCAAAAAGCGATTGAATCAAATTAGGAAAGCTCCACGCCAAGAGCCCGGTTCAAAAAAATTCATACCTCTTAAGTATTTATAAATAAAAATGAAAAAGTATCTTTTATTATTATTCACTGCATTTTCCATATTCATTTTCTCCACTCCTGTATATGGAGATGACACAGCGACTGATACTACCGAGAAAAACAACTGGGGTGGCAAGCTAATCAAGTCTCCTTTCGGCCTGGGACTCGACATACAGACAAAATACGTTTGGCGTGGAATGGAGATGATGCCGGAAGATTCGGCTCCTGTGCTGTTTCCTTCAATGAACTATTCATGGAAAGGACTGTATGTCTATGCCATGGGAGGATATGCCATAAATGGCAAATATGCGGAGGTGGATCTCGGAATCTCATATACACTTGGCAACGGTTTAGGGATGGCTTTCAATGATTACTATTATCCAACTGTAGATCAAAAGGAAGACGAATATTTCGGAGGAGGCAAACATACAGGACACTGGCTTGAAGCTGTGATCTCATACGTTCCGGAGGATATACCTTTATGGGTTACCATAAGTAGTTTCTTATACGGCGCGGACAAATATAGCTACGGCATTGACAAAGAGAAACAGGCATTCTCGACATATCTTGAATTAGGAACATATTATGATTTTTTAAATTTCAACAGACTTTCGCTTACTGTCGGCACGGCACTAAATAAATCCTGCTATAATGGATACGAGCATAATTTTTCAGTATGCAATCTGGAACTTAAATATACATATAGCGTCAATTTCAAAAGTGGCTGGAAACTGCCTCTGAACGTTGCATACATTTACAATCCGGTTTTCAACAAGTCTTTTGTAAACTTCTCCGCAAACTTAGCATTTTAAGATCTGACCCGATGCAACGTAACGCCGTCATATTGGCCGCCGGAACATCATCACGCTTTGTCCCGCTATCGCAAGAGCTTCCCAAGGGGCTAATCGAAGTCAAAGGGGAAATCCTTATCGAGAGGCAAATCCGTCAGCTTCGAGAAGCCGGAATATCCGACATATGCGTCATAGTCGGTTATAAAGCAGAAATGTTTTCTTATTTATGCGAAAAATTTGGAGTGGAAACTGTGTTTAATGAGGATTATGCCAAATATAACAACACATCTTCTCTTATAAGAGTAGCAGACCGGCTATCTAATACTTTCATATGCTCATCAGACAATTATTTTTCAGGCAATGTCTTTATTCCTGAATCCGAACTGAGCTACTACAGTGCATGTTACGCATATGGAGCCACGTCAGAATATTGCATTACCACCGACAAAAAAGGCATAATCAAGGACGTGTCAGTAGGGGGTGAAAATTCCTGGTATATGGTCGGACACGCATATTTTAACGATGGCTTCAGCCAAAGTTTTAAGTCAATTCTTACAGCTGAGTACGCCAACGAATCCGCCAGACATCAATATTGGGAAGATATATATATAAAACACATCGGGAGTCTGCCCCCACTCAAAATAAACAAATATATAGATGGACAGATTTCGGAATTTGACACCCTCGACGAACTGCGGGCATTTGATGCGTCATACATCAACGACACAAGATCATCGGTGATAAAAGCGATAGCAAGCGATCTTAATTGTCAGGAATGTGATCTAAAATGTTTTTCAAGAATCCAAAATGCACCGGGCCATCTGATGTTTGAATTCATGAAAAGAGATAAAAAATATTTATATGACAACGGAAAAATCCTTCCGGCTTAATAATTTTTATCATTGATGAACACCGCTGTTATTCTGGCCGCAAGAAGGGAAAAGGACTCAGAAATACCTTATCCGCTGTTACCATTCTCCACCAATACATGTCTGCTTGATCGCACTCTTGCCATACTACGCGAAAACGGATATGATCAGATAATTCTCGTGACAGGATATCGGCCCGAACTCTTCTCTAAATATTGGGCTCCGGATATTGAGATAATTGAAAATAAAAATTATGAATTCACGTCTTCCATGGGATCTCTTGCGCTATGTGAAAAGTTGATTCATAATGATTTTATTCTCGTTGAGGGAGATACATTTTTTGAAAAGAACGTGATAGAGCGACTTTCATCATTAGAATCGGGCAATTGCCTGACAATGACGGAAGAAAGCGGTTCGGGCGACGAGTGTTTTATGGAGACGAAGAATGGATATGTCGTTAAAATCTCAAAAGACCGTCACAGGGTCAGAAATTTTGAAGGAGAAATGATGGGAATCACACGCATTTCTTATAAGACATTTCTGAAACTTATTGAAGCATGGAACGACTCATCAAATCCATATCTGAACTACGAATACCTTCTAATGGATGTAACAGAAGCGCTTGATCGTCCGGTAATCCACTTTAAAAATATAATCTGGGGAGATGTTGACTGCCGTGAAGACTTCAAGAAACTCAAGAATAACATATACCGCACACTCCGGAGGAAAGAAAACCCCTTTGACAGAGAAAATCTTGAGAACCATTTGAGACAGATCTTCCCTGACAAAGACACTTCCAATGCTGAAATAATTCAGATAGGAGGTATGAGCAACAAGAATTTTAAGGTTACGATAGAAGGGAAAAGCTATGTCCTCAGAGTGCCCGGCAATGGTTCGGACGGAATGGTGGAGAGAGCCAACGAAGATTTCAATGCAAAAGAAGCATGCCGCCTTGGCGTGAATCCCCCTATTCGTTTTTTTGATCCTCATACCGGAATAAAGCTTGCAGATTTCATAGACAATGCCGAGACATTGACGGCCGCCACCATACAGCGACACGACAACATGAGGGAGATAGCGGATATCTATC
This sequence comes from uncultured Porphyromonadaceae bacterium, assembly GCA_947174515.1. GTDB lineage: Bacteria > Bacteroidota > Bacteroidia > Bacteroidales > Muribaculaceae > Lepagella. Next base: position 24,523 of record CAMWJD010000010.1, on the reverse strand, counting down.
GGACGGTTCATAATTCTCATATTCGCTTAAAGAACGAATTCAATATATTTCATGAGATTGAGAAATACGACCGGCTCTTAGAAAGAGCCGGGGCCACGATGTATGAAGGATGGGAAGAAGTCAGACCAAGAGTAATGGCCCTTGAATCGCATCTTAATTCTCTCGGAGTTGACCTTAAACCGTGTCATAATGATGCATTATATGAAAACTTCATAAAAGCTGAGGATGGCAAGGTTTACTTGATCGATTGGGAATATTCCGGTATGAACGACCCGATGGCTGATTTTGCAGCCCTATTTTTAGAAGCTGATTTCAAGAAAGAAAACGAAGACTATATTCTTGAAAAATATTTTGAAGGTCAGATACCGGCAACTGCAAAGGAAAAGATATTGTGTTATCAGATACTTTGGGACTATCTCTGGGCACAATGGACAGTCATAAAAGAAGCCAAGGGAGATGATTTCGGGACATACGGCATAGACAGATACAACAGGGCAATAACCAACTTAAACAAAATATAAAGTGGAAAAGGAAATTAAATCGCAAGGAAGAATTGACTGGATGATAACCATTCTTCCGTTGGCACTTATTCTTTCATTGTGCGTGACATTTATGGTTTGGCCCGAAAGATCAAATATCATACTGAGTCAGATACGTTATTTCTTTGGCGATACACTGGGGGCATATTATCTGATTGTCGGTCTTGGAATTTTCCTTATCTCAATATATCTTTCTTTTTCCAAGTATGGCAACATTGTGCTCGGAGGCAAAAATGAAAAACCCAAATACTCGTTTTTTACATGGGGTGCAATGATGTTCACTGCCGGATTGGCAGCAGACATCCTCTTCTATTCATTCTCAGAGTGGTTTATGTATGCCGTCGATCCAAGAATGGAAGAACTCGGAGGCATTTACGAATGGGCCGGTGTATTCCCCGTGTTTCACTGGAGTCTGATACCTTGGGGATTCTACCTTGTATTGGCTGTGGCTTTCGGCTTTATGCTGCATGTAAGAAAACGAGAACGGCAAAAATACTCGGAGGCCTGCCGTCCGTTATTGGGCAAATATACAGACGGATGGATCGGACGCTTCATCGACCTTCTTGCCGTTTTTGCTCTGATAGCAGGAACAGCTACGACATTTTCCGTTGCCACCCCTCTCATGACAAGCATTATCAATGAACTTTTCAATGTTTCTATTGATCCGACATTCCTTACTATCTCCATATTGGTGATAACTTGCTGCATATATACATATGCGCTATTGCATGGATTCAAGGGGATCGGGATACTTGCAAAGGTATGCGTTTTTATGTTTTTCGGACTTCTCGCCTATGTGCTTTTCTTCGGAGGGGAGACTAAATTTATAATAGAAAATGGCCTGACTTCGTTAGGGAAAATGTTCCAGAACTTTTTTGAGCTTTCCACATATACAGATCCTCAACGCACCACCTCATTCCCACAAAACTGGACTATATATTATTGGGCATATTGGATGGTCTGGTGCGTGGCTGCACCATTCTTCATAGGAAGCATTTCTAAAGGAAGGACAATCAAACAAACCATAATGGGCGGCTACATATTCGGTGTAGGATCAACTATAATAAGTTTTGTAATTCTCGGAAATTACTCCATGGGATTGCAAGCTAATGGTGCAGCTGATTTCCTCTCTGAATATATAGCAAATGGAGATGCGTATTCAATAATCATAAATATTATTCGCACCATCCCATGGTCGCCTTTCATTTTATTGCTTGTTTTGCTGACAATGTTTGCATTTTACAGCACATCTTTTGACTCAATAGCATTGACTGCATCAATGTACAGCTATAGAAAACTTGGAGAAAATGAGATGCCCAACAGAGGAATTCAGTTGATGTGGTGTATCCTGCTAATAATGCTTCCGATTGCACTTGTATTTGCCCAGAGTTCCATGAGCAACCTTCAGACTGTAAGTATTATAGCGGCATTCCCAATAGGCATAATAATGATGATGATCGTTTGGTCTCTTATAAAGGATGCCAACAGCTACTTAAACGGCAAATAGATGGAATATTTTCAATGATCCACTAATATTCCATCTCAAAAAACCTCCAACCGTAATTGAAAGAATACATTATGATAGATAAAGCATTACAAGAGAATTTAAAAAAGAAATATAATCCTGAAAATTCCAACCTAAGGCTTTCTCAACTTCGAATGCTCGATCTTCTAAAATTCATCGACAAAATTTGCAAAAAACACAACCTTGCGTATTGGTTAGATGGAGGGACCTTATTAGGAGCCGCACGACACGGAGGATTCATTCCATGGGATGATGACACCGACATTTGCATGCCACGCGAGGATGCACTGAGACTCAAAAAAATCTTGAAATCTGACATTCATGAAGACCATATCTTATTGCAGACAAAAGATTGTGACAAAAATTATCCAAATTCATCATGGATGACTTTAAGGGATCTTAAAAGCAGATATATTCAGGATTTAAACCAACACAACTTGATGAAATATCAAGGATTGCAGGTAGATGTTTTCTTAATGGAATGTAATGTTCCGGCTCCAATAAAACGCTTTTCAAGCATTCTTCATGATTTATTGATATATTATCCTTTGGAAAACAAGTATCATACAAAGATATTCCGACCTTTGGTCAATATCAACCATCGGATACTTGACAACGCGGTATACCCACTTCTTCGACTGATAAAAAATAAGGATAATACCATAACATACGGAGTAGGAGCCCCTTTTAAGAACAAATATACAAAGGATGATATTTTCCCTCTTGGAAAGATAAAGTTTGAAGGATATGAATTCAATTGCCCCAATAATGTTGATTCTTATCTGACCAATCTTTATGGAACCTGGACGGAGATACCGGATGAAGATCATGTCATCATTCATACTCATAATATTGAATTGTATGATTGAAAATAAGCACACCTCTCATAAAAAATTTGAGATGCGCTCTAATATTGAATTATAATACAGATCCACATGAAGATCTCTATAGTTACAGTGTGTTACAATGCTGCAGACCAAATCGAAGAAACAATCAAGTCTGTAGTCGGACAGGATTATCCAAATATCGAATATATCATAATCGACGGGGGCTCAACCGATGGCACTGCCGACATCATTAGAAAATATTCTGATAAAATTTCCTATTGGAAGAGTGAACCGGATAATGGCATATATGATGCAATGAACAAAGGGATCCGTGTCGCCACCGGCGATTATATAAATTTCATGAATGCCGGAGACTATTTCTCATCTGATAGTGCAGTATCTGACATGGTGAAGGGAATACACCCCGACACCGACATAATTTATGGTGACAGCACAATGATTGATTATAAAGGAAGACGGAAATTTAAAGCTTCCGACACCGATGTCACCATTCTGAATAAGCGACCGATATACAGACACAACGCCTCGTTTACCAGGACATCTCTTCACCTTAAAAATTTGTTTGCCACTGACAGACAAAAAGAATTCAAATACGCTCTTGACTATAACAACATATTTACCTTATGGCATAAGGGCGCGAAGTTTCAGAAAGCAGACGTCGACGTTGTGACATGGGATAAAAACGGGACCTCAGACAGAGATGTGGAAAACATACGACTCATGTTTGCAATCAGCCATCAATTCAGAAAACCTACTTTTAAGGAACGATTCATTTATGTTTATGACTTGATTAAGGCATGCAGGAGAGATTTTTTAAAGAATTTTAATGGCAAAAATTGAAAACACGTGACATCCTGTTATCTTTTCTCCAAAAAAGCGCCCAATTGTGCGTTATGGGAATATCAGACGTCAACTCATAAAATTAAAAAATTCGCAATATTAGCTAACAATATTACGTTAATAATTAGAGGATATATTCTATTTGTTGACCTATAAATAACGTATTCGATTTCGGACACCAGACGGATGATATATTTAGTTGACTTTATCGGCGTGCATTGCGGCATGCATTATTATCTTGATGCCTTCAAGAAGATATTGGAATCTATCGACGGGATCAAAGTAGGTATTGTGTCAAATTATTCAGACGACGGCCAACGTCCGGTGCTTCTGAATCAATACAAAGGGCACAAACTTAATAAGATGATGTCTGCTTTGATAAACCTCAACAGACTACGCAAATTTATTGCCAAGCATAAGGATGACAAGTTTATATATCTGACCTACGGAAATATCCTTGATCCGTTTTTTCTCAACGTAATTTCCAAAGCACCTTACCACTGTGTGGATATTCATGAAACAATTGCTCAGAATGAAGAATCCAACGTTGGTCTGCGCGACAGACTTGCTGATATTTATTCAAAAAAGATCAACACAGTTATCGCCCACTCATCACGCACAGAAGACTATTTGAAACAATTCAATTACAAGGGCCAAATCTTTGAAGTGCCTCATTTCAAATATGTATTCCCCCGCGACTATAGACTTTCCGATATACCTGAAGAAATTCGTAATGCCGTCGACCCCGACTGCATAAACATACTTTTCTTCGGGAATATCACACATGAAAAAGGAATCGACATTCTTCTTGAAGCCGTCAACGATCTTTCGGAAGAGGATGCCGCAAAAACAAACGTGATAATTGCCGGCAAGGATATTGACGGGACATACATGAAAGTAAAGATGAAGCCTGACCGAAAAGTTTCATTCTTTACTCGTCATATCACTGACGATGAACTCCGATTCCTTTATGAAAATGTTGATTACCTTGCCCTCCCCTACCGCTCGACATTCCAGAGCGGCATACTCGAAATGGCTTTTTATTTCCAAAAACCTATCATCGCTTCAGATATACCATATTTCAGGAAAATGCTGACAGAATTTCCTTCATTCGGACATCTTGTCGGGAAAAGTGCGAAAGACTTTTCTAACGCTATCCATGAGCTGCTGAGGCACAAACCATCCGATTTCTTTACTGAAGAGGATTATGCAAGGTATGAAAACCGTAGAGAAATCAATGAATTTAAAGAAAAATTCAGAGTCTGGCTACAACCTGACAAAGATATGAATTCAAAACATGAGGGTTGAACCGGTCTAAATGGCAAGATGTCAGCGAATACGTTATTACACGTTTTCGGACAAATAAAAAGAATTAAAAATGGATGCATCTATTATTGTGACATACCGCTGTCCCATGCGTTGCAAAATGTGCGACATATGGAACAATCCTACCAAAAAAAGCGAGGAATTCAAGCCTGAAATGCTTAAGAAGCTCCCGGATAATCTTAGATCGATCAATATCACCGGCGGCGAGCCTTTTGTGCGTGAAGACATTGAAGAAATCGTTGAAATACTCCAGACTAAGACTAAGAGAATCGTATTTTCCACGTCCGGATTCTTCTCAGACAAAATTATAGCATTGGCTAAGAAATATCCGAATGTTGGCTACCGGATATCAATAGAAGGGCTATCATGCAAAAACGATGAGTTACGCGGTCGTCAGGGTGGCTTTGATAAAGGCTTGAGCACTCTTCTTGAACTTAAGAGAATGGGTATAAAGGATATTGGATTCGGCATCACAGTATCCAACAACAATTCTGACGATATGCTCAATCTTTATGAGCTTAATAGAAATCTCGGAATGGAATTTGCGACAGCTTCATTCCATAACTCCTTCTACTTCCATAAATATGACAATCAGGTGACCAACAAGGAGGAGGTCTGCGCTAATTTCGACGAGCTTATCCAGAGACTCATGAAGGAGAACAATCCCAAGTCATGGTTTCGCGCATTTTTCAACCTTGGCCTCATAAATTATATCCAAGGAGGACGCCGTATGCTCCCCTGCGAAGCCGGACAAGAGAACTTTTTCGTCGATCCTTTCGGCAATGTGCTGCCGTGTAACGGCATGGAAGAAAGCTGCTGGTTTGACACTATGGGGAATCTTAACGAACAATCTTTCGAGGAGATCTGGAATGGCGAGAAGGCAAAGATTGTCAGGGAAAAGGTCGCCAACTGTCCCAAGAGCTGCTGGATGGTAGGGTCTGCGTCCCCGGTGATGAAGAAATATATGAAGAATATCGCCCCGTGGGTCATAAAGAACCGCCTTAAAGTCATGAGCGGAGGCAAGGTAGATACATCTTGTATCCCTTTCTACCATGTCGGAAACAACGATAAGCAGGGAATAGGGAACAACAATCCCAACCAGAATATACAGTAAACATACAATAGCTTCATTTTCAATGAAAATAGTATTCATAGGTGGTAGGGACGTCAAAAAAATTGGCGGAATTGAGTCATATATGTATAATCTCGCCTCTCATCTTGTGAAATACGGTCATGAACCTATAGTATTCTGTGAAAGCGACCATAACGAAGAAGAAATAGTAAATGGGTTCCGGGTAATTCATATGACCGGACCAAAAAGTTATCTCCTTCGCAAGCCATTGGTCGGACTTAAAGCCACTTTGTATACCATTCGCCATATTAAGGGCACGGACTTCATCCACTATAACGCATGGCCACCATCCCTTTCAAGTCCGCTGGCAGGATGCTTCGGCATAAAGAGCCTGATGCAGGGACATGGACTTGAATGGCAAAGAAGCAAATATTCTCCACAACAACAGAGAATATTAAAATTTATGGAAAGGGTCACTGCACATCTAAATAAAAATCTTATCATGTGCAGCGATGATCAGACCCGATATTTCAAGAAAAAGTATAACCGCGAGGCCACAACGATTCCGACAGCAATCAATCTTCCGGATCCAAACGAGGAAGACTCCGACGTGCTTCAAAAATTCGGAATCATTCCGGGCAGATACTTCCTTTTTTTAGCCCGCCTGGTACAGGATAAAAATCCCAACTACCTGATAGAGGCCTTTAAGAAAGCTGCAATTCCAGGTTTTCAATTGGTTATCGCGGGAAACAACCCTGAGAATCCGGCATATGTAGATCAGCTGCATGACTTGGCAAAAGGTAATGACAACATTATCTTTACAGGTGCGGTATATGATAAAGACAAGACTACCTTACTGAAACACGCATACGGTTTCTGCATGCCATCCACTATTGAAGGACTGTCAATTGCCCTATTGGAAGCCATGAGCTACAAATTGCCCATCATAGCATCAGATATTCCGGCAAACCGGGAATTATTAGGCCAGAATGACGCCTTGTGGCATACACCGGAAGACATAAACGAGATGGCAGAATCCTTGTCTGTCGCAACTCATGACAAAGATATATTCCAAAGATCGGTGGAACAAAATTATAAGCATGTCGCCGAAAATTACACTTGGGATAAAGTCACTCTCAAATACATCCGCCATTTAGAAAGCATCAGATAAATTGTTCAAACACTGTCAGACAGGCAATTATACTGAACCTATAATATGAAAGGCATAGTTCTCGCCGGAGGATCCGGGACACGTCTTTACCCTATCACAAAGGGTGTATCCAAACAGTTGCTTCCGATTTTCGACAAGCCGATGGTATATTATCCTATTTCCACTTTGATGCTTGCCGGAATACGTGAAATCCTGATTATTTCCACTCCTCAGGATCTTCCGGGATTCCGTAGGCTACTCGGTAACGGATCAGACTATGGAGTCAAATTCTCATATGCCGAGCAGCCTTCACCAGACGGACTTGCACAGGCATTTATCATTGGTAAAGACTTTATTGGCGATGATTCAGTATGCCTTGTGCTTGGTGACAATATTTTTCACGGTGCGAATTTTTCTAAAGTACTCAAGGATGCAGTTACTTCTTGTGAATTGCATAATAAAGCTACCGTTTTCGGCTATTGGGTAAACGATCCGGAACGCTACGGTGTCGCAGAGTTTGACCATAAAGGGAATTGTCTCTCGATAGAAGAAAAACCTGCCCGCCCCAAATCCAACTATGCAGTAGTAGGCTTATACTTCTATCCGAACAAGGTGGTGGAGGTGGCCCATAATATCAAACCGTCGGCCAGAGGAGAACTTGAAATCACCACTGTCAATCAAGAATTCCTGAAGGATGGCGAATTAAAGGTGCAGACTCTTCCCACAGGCTTTGCGTGGCTTGACACAGGGACACATGACTCTCTTGCCGAAGCTTCCATTTACGTCGAGGTGTTGGAAAAGAGACAGGGACTTAAGATTGCATGCCTTGAGGGCATAGCATATCGACAAGGATGGATTTCTAAAGAAAAGATGATAGAGATCGCCAAGCCGATGCTCAAGAACCAATACGGACAGTATCTCATGAAAGTGGTGGATGAGATAGATCGCACGGGAGAAACGAATTTGGATTAGAACCTCACCTAATCTACATTAACACATACTCTTATGAATGTCATTAAGACATCAATCGAAGGTCCGGTCATTATTGAACCAAGAGTTTTCAATGATGCACGAGGCTATTTTTTTGAATCATATTCAAAAAAACTTTTTGATGAGCAAATAGCGCCCATAGATTTTGTACAAGACAATGAGTCGTGTTCGACATTCGGAGTTATTCGTGGACTTCATTTCCAGAGGCCGCCTTATTGCCAGGCAAAATTAGTGAGATGCGTCAGGGGGAAAGTGCTTGATGTGGTAGTAGACATCAGAAAAGGCTCACCCACATATGGGAAGCACATTGCAGTAGAACTTTCGGAAGATAATCACAGGCAGCTTTTTATCCCTCATGGATTTGCTCATGGCTTCGCCGTTTTAAGTGATGTGGCAATATTCCAATATAAATGTGACAATTATTATCATCCCGAAGCAGATGGAGGAGTCTCACTTTCAGACCCCTCTCTACATATAGACTGGCGCATTGACCTATCAAAAGCGATTCTTTCTGAAAAAGATAAGCACCATCCTCTTCTAAAAGAATTTGATTCCCCTTTTAAATTTCATCAACAATGAATATTCTCGTAACCGGAGCCAACGGACAGCTTGGCAACTGCATGCGCAATGCCGTGGAAAAAGCCGCGCAAAACGCAAAACGCAAGACTCAAGACGTCTATATCTTCACGGATGTGGCGGCACTTGACATCATCAATGCAGAAGACGTGAAGAAAACTGTCAAGGACAATGATATAAAGGTAATCGTAAACTGCGCGGCCTATACCAACGTAGACAAAGCGGAATCAGATGCTGAATTTGCTGAAATTCTTAATGCAAAAGCAGTTAGAAATCTTGCTGATGCAGTAAAAGAAAATGACGGCACTTTGATACATATCTCCACAGACTACGTATTCGGAGGCTCACAAGGTAACACTCCGCGCACTGAAACCGAACCGACAAATCCGACAGGAGTGTACGGAGTCACCAAATTGCACGGTGAGCAGCAAATAGCCGAATCGGGGGTAAAATCGCTGATTTTCCGCACTGCCTGGTTATATTCTGAATATGGAAAGAACTTCGTAAAGACTATGCTCAATCTCACATCTACAAAACCTCAGCTAAAAGTAGTCTTTGATCAAGTAGGCACACCGACCTATGCGCAAGATCTTGCCGATGCCATTTTCCATATAGTGGAAAATAGGAAAATGACCGGCAACGAAGGGATTTATCACTATTCAAATGAGGGGGTATGCTCATGGTATGATTTCACAAAAATGATAGCAGAGATAGCCGGAAACACTGAGTGTGATATCCAGCCATGCCATAGCGATGAATTTCCTTCTCCTGTAGTCAGGCCATCATATTCTGTGCTTGATAAGACAAAATTCAAGCAAACATTTAATCGGGACGTTCCATATTGGACTGCTTCATTAAAAAAATGCATTGAAAACGTATCAAAGGCCTAATTCTTTGATACGTTTTTGACTTTCTGAATATTTTTCATTATATTTGCATTGTAATAGTGACTCTGTTATCTTAACAGCAATATCAGTAACATCATGAATAACTCATCAGATAACCCAACAGCTGATTTCTGTTTAAAAAAGCTGAAGATATGTGTAATGGGATTGGGCTACGTAGGACTGCCCCTTGCCCGCCTATTCTCTACAAAATTCCCGACTGTAGGATTTGATATCAATAAAAACCGCGTTGATGCACTCAATGCCGGCCATGACTGGAGTCTTGAAGTATCAGATGATCTTCTACGGGAGGCACTCACGAAGCATAAGCTAAAATGCACGGCAAATATTGAAGAAATACGAGACTGCAATTTCTACGTTGTTGCGGTGCCGACACCTATTGATGCTGACAACTTGCCGGATCTTAACCCTATCATCAACACTTCCAAAACAGTAGGAAGTGTGTTATCGAAAGGTGATATCGTGGTTTATGAATCAACCGTCTATCCGGGAGTGACTGAAGAGGTGTGCGTTCCCATTCTGGAAGAGAAAAGCGGGATGAAATTCAACATAGATTTCTATTGCGGATACTCTCCCGAACGTATAAATCCCGGCGATAAGGAACATACTGTAGAAAAAATTAAGAAAATCACGTCCGGCTCAACACCTGAAGTAGCTGATTTTGTAGATGAAGTCTATAACTCCGTACTTATAAACGGCACCCACAAGGCTTCCTCCATCAAGGTGGCAGAGGCGGCAAAAGTGATAGAAAATGCTCAACGGGACGTCAATATCGCTTTCTTCAATGAACTCTCGCGCATATTCAATGCTATGGGAATAAGCACAAAAGACGTGATTGAAGCTGCCGGCTCGAAATGGAATTTCAATAAACTCACACCCGGTCTGGTAGGGGGACACTGCATTTCAGTCGATCCTTACTATCTCATCCACAAAGCGAAGGATTTCGATGTGGTGCCGGAACTTCTGATCTCCGCCCGCAAAATCAATGAGGCAATGGGACCATATGTTGCCACCCGCACAATTGATGTGATGAACCGCAGGGGTATAATGGTGAAGGATGCGGATATTCTGATTCTCGGCATTACTTTTAAAGAGAATTGTCCCGATATAAGAAACACTAAGGTGGTGAGCATCTACCACACTCTTAAAGAATACACTCCGAATATATCTGTCGCTGACCCATGGGCAAATCCTGAAACAGTGGAACGGCATCATGGTATAAAACTGACTGACTCAAGTCCGGAATATTTGAAAGGTAAATTTGATGCAGTTATCCTTGCCGTCGGGCACCGGGAATTCGCAGATGTCAATGTCCGCAGTCTTCTTAAAGACCCAATAAACGGTGTAGTATTCGATGTCAAAAGCATTCTCCAGAAAGAGGTGGCGGATGCTTCGCTTTGATGTTTGGTTAATGGTTTAGTAGTTTAAGTGTTTAGTTTAATCGAATAATGTATAATATATTAATCACAGGCGGGGCCGGGTTCATAGGGAGCCATGTAGTTCGTCTATTTGTAAATAAATATCCTGATTATCATATTGTCAACCTTGATAAATTGACTTATGCCGGCAATCTTGCCAACCTGAAGGATATAGAGGATAAACCTAACTATACATTTGTCAAAGCAGACATCGCCGACCTTGACGAGATGCGCCGGATAATAAAGGAGTATGATATCAACGGCATAATCCATCTTGCGGCAGAAAGTCATGTCGACCGCTCGATCAAGGATCCTTTCACTTTTGCACGCACCAACGTGATGGGAACCCTCGCACTTCTCCAAGCCGCCAAGGAATATTGGGATTCAACACAAGCCCCCCTTCCCCCTAAAGGGGGAGTTAGACGTCTATTCTATCACATTTCCACGGATGAGGTATACGGAGCTCTTGAACTGACCAATCCGGAAGGTGTCCCGGCTCCTTTCACTACTAAGGCATCGAGCAAAGATGATATGGCTTATGGCAAGGAATTCTTCCTTGAGACAACTAAATACAATCCTCACTCCCCTTACTCTGCCTCTAAAGCAAGCAGCGACCATTTCGTGCGCGCATACCATGACACTTACGGCATGCCGACCATCGTCACCAATTGCTCAAACAACTATGGTCCTTATCAATTCCCCGAGAAGCTGATTCCTCTCTTCATCAACAATATACGTAATGGGAAACCACTTCCGGTCTATGGCAAAGGAGAAAATGTGCGCGATTGGCTATTTGTCGAGGATCATGCCCGCGCCATCGACCTCATTTTTCATGAAGGGAAAATCGCAGACACATACAACATCGGCGGCTTCAACGAGTGGAAAAATATCGACCTCATCAAAGTCATCATCAAGACCGTAGACCGTCTGCTTGGCAATCCGGAAGGACATTCTGAGAAGCTTATCACATTTGTCACAGACCGTCTTGGTCACGACATGCGCTATGCCATCGACAGCCGTAAACTTCAATCAGAACTTGGATGGGAACCAAGCCTGCAGTTTGAGGAAGGGATTGAAAAGACTGTCCGCTGGTATCTTGACAATCAGGAGTGGATGGACAACATCACTTCAGGCGATTATGAACGCTATTACGACGACATGTATAAAAATCGATGATAAGTAGCTATGAAGCTAAGTAGCTCACAGAAATTTAACGATATCATAACGCTCGCATCATGAAGAGTAATTTCATTGTTACGGCAATAATAACGCTTTCTGTCATTTTGTCAACAGCTACATCTGCCCGGAGTCAAGACTTTCTGAAAAGAGCGGATCGAAGCATTACCGATGGCACAGAAAAAATTGCTTTGGCGTATGTCATAGACAATATTCCCGACATTCCTGATGCCGAGATCTTTTCTCATCTGATCTATGCATTTGCCGTATTCAATGATAATTTAGATGGCGTTGTCATCAAGTATCCCGAAAAACTTAAGGCACTTGCCAAGCTTAAAGAAAAGAATCCTGAACTTAAAGTGATGTTAGGACTCAATGATTATCGCAGGCCGGGATTCAGCGAGATGGCCGGAGATAAGAAAAAACGCAAGGCATATGTCAAAAGTGTGAAAGAGATAATAAAAACTTACAATTTGGATGGAGCAGACCTTGACTGGGAATTTCCTACAATCGAAGGACAAGGACATAATTTCACACCTGAAGATGACATCAACTATGTTAAGCTGGTGAAAGATTTGCGCAAGGCATTAGGAAAAAAAGCATGGATATCTTACTATTCAAATCATACGGGACGATGGATAGACCATAAAGGGATGGTGCCATACGTCAGTTATGTCCACGTGTCCGGTTATAATCTTTCGGAACCAATCGAAGGGAAACCATTGCTACATCACAGCGCCCTCTATCCTGCATCCAAGACCGGTGATTGGTGTGTGTCAAAAGTCATTGAACGGCATATTAATTTGGGAATTCCAAAAGAAAAAATCCTCATGGGAATCCCATTCTTCGGTATAGGTATGTCCCCATATCCGAAATACGTAGAATGTAAAGATTTTTCAAAATATTCTTCAGGACCATTGATAAAATGGGATGATGATGCAAAGGCTCCATATATTACTGATGAAAATGACAACCTCATATTGGGATTCGATGATGAGCGTTCGATTGCAGCTAAATTTGATTTCGTCAGGGCAAATCAGATTCCCGGAATATTCGTATGGAACTATGAAGCTGACTATAAAGACCACAAGCTCGGAAAAGCAATAAAAAGGCTCCGCAAAGGGAATTGACAATTCGGATGATTCTTTCGGGGATTCAAAAATCAAAGTGGCGCCATTAATCAAAACTCACAATCATTCTCTGCATGAAAACCAAGTTATTATATGTAATCGTAAGTAACGAACGAGATATATACTTAGAACAAGGGTATGTATCTATGTTCTCGGCAAAAATGCAAATGCCAGAATGTCACATTACGATTCTAACCGATGTCAAGTCATCTGAGACATTTAAAGGCTTAAGAAAGGAAGAAACTAAATATGCAGATGAAATAATAGCAATTGATCTTGATCCAAATTTACCGGCACAAAAAAGATCAAGGCTTCTGAAGACCAATGCGCGAAACTACGTAGATGGTGATTTCTTATTTATTGATTGTGATACAATTATTGTAAAAGATCTTTCAAGCATTGACAACAATGACTCCATATTGAGCGCATGTTGGGACACCCACTCGGATTTTGCACATAACCCTTACCGGAGTTATTGCATACAGCATGCCAAACTGTTAGGAATTGACATCTCAAATGAGAAAGTCTATTTCAACAGTGGTGTAATTTTAGTAAAGGATAATGAGTTTACACGAAATTTTTATAAACGATGGAATGAAAATTATCTTAAAGGTTACGAAAAAGGAGTAAGCATGGATCAACCGGCTTTAGAAGTTACAAATATTGAATTTGACTACCCTATCCAAAAGCTTGATCCTGAGTGGAATTGCGAGCTAAAACATGGCATAAGATATTTAAAGGATGCCTATATAGTGCATTATCTATGCACGAATCCAAGCAGAAGCAATGACAAGCAATTCTTTTTACTTAACGAAAAAGATACATTCTTAAAAGTAAAAGAAACAGGGACTATTACATCTGAAATAATTGAAGTCATTAAAGATCCTTTCAAGGGGATTGCAGAAGTGACACATTGCTTTGCAGGAAAAGAAATTGATTTCTTCAATACGAGAACCTATTTATATTTCATCACCCAATTCCTTGACAAAGGAAATGCAATGCCAATGGAGCGTTTATTTTCATATTATTCAAAGATCAAGGGGATATGTAAATCTATCCTCAGAACCAATCACTAATTTATAGATGAAATACGATTATCTGATTGTCGGAGCCGGACTTTTCGGAGCTACATTCGCCCATCTCGCAAACAATCAGGGCAAACGATGCCTTGTCATCGATAAGAGACCACACTCCGGAGGAAATCTATATTGCGAAAAGATAGAAGGCATCAACGTACATAAATATGGAGCCCATATATTCCACACTTCTGACAAGGAAGTATGGGATTTTGTCAACTCAATAGTCCCGTTCAACCGATACACCAACTCGCCAATTGCCATGGCACCCGATGGGAATCTCTATAATCTTCCCTTCAATATGAATACCTTCTATCAGATGTGGGGAGTCAAGACACCGGAAGAAGCGATGGCAAAACTGGAAGAACAGCGCAGGGACGCCCTTGACAAGATGCTGCAGGAAGGAGTGTCAGAGCCTCGTAATCTTGAAGAACAGGCTCTTACCCTAATTGGGAAAGATATCTATGAACAGCTGATCAAAGGATACACAGAAAAGCAGTGGGGGCGCAAATGCACACAACTTCCTGCTTTCATAATCAAGCGGCTTCCCGTACGCCTGACATTTGACAACAACTATTTCAACGACAATTATCAGGGAATACCTATCGGAGGATACAACCAGCTTATCAATGGATTGCTCGACGGCGTTGAAGTTAAATTGAATTCAGACTTTTTCAATAATCGAGAGTATTGGGAGTCACTTGCGGATAAGATTGTATTCACAGGCAAAATTGATGAATTCTATGATTATCGTTATGGAAAACTTGAGTATAGAACTGTAGATTTCAATACCAAGATCTTAGACGAGTCCAATCATCAAGGAAATGCTGTGGTCAATTATACCTCGGCAAGCGTACCCTACACAAGAATCATCGAGCATAAGCATTTCGAGACATTTGGAAATGCCGTATATGATAATCCCAAGACAGTGATTTCTGAAGAGCACTCCACCGAATGGCATGACGGGATGGAGCCATTCTATCCGGTCAACGATGAGAGAAATCAAACAGTTTATGCTCAATATAAAGAATTGGCTGATAAGGAGCTAAACGTCATATTCGGTGGCCGTCTTGCAGAATATAAGTATTACGACATGGCTCCGATTATCGCAAAAGTTATATCTTATTTCAAATCAGATGAAAAATAACGAAAATCAGCATAACGATGTATCGATCATAGTCTGTTGCCATAAACAAGACTATTATCCTAAAGGACCCGGATTTATTCCTCTTCACGTAGGCAAGGCAATTGCCAAAGAAGATCTTGGAATACAAGGAGACAATACCGGAGACTCCATATCGGAAAAAAATCGAAATTTTTGCGAACTGACAGGTCATTACTGGTTATGGAAGAACGGGCCTAAAACTAAATATGTGGGTATAAATCATTACCGACGATATTTTGATTTTAACCATAAACTTCCATATGGAACCAATCTTTATGACACTACCCTGCAGGAAATAGGAAAGAATTTTTCCAACCTTCCTGACCTGGATGCTGTATTCTCCAAATATGACATCATCATCGCAAAACCTAATATCCATCCATTATGCGGGGCTTTAAATTATAAGTTACTGCGCATTTCCAATGATTATGATATATTGGAGAAGGTGATAGCGGAAAAATATCCCGAATATTGGACAAGTTATTATAAAGTCATGTATCTGAATAATAAATTTTCAAGTTACAACATGTTTATAATGAGACATGACTTGTTTGATGATTATTCCAAGTGGCTGTTTGATATACTTTTTGAAGTAGAAAAACGAATCTCCATTTCCGAGTATCCTGATCAAGCAAGAGTATTTGGATACATGTCTGAATATTTATTGAATGTCTTTATTCACTATCATAATCTGAAAGCAAAGAAAGTACCGGTCTTAATGATCAGAGACCAATTATACTACAACAGCAGAACTCTGGAATATATCAAGAATTTTTTTATCGCGATAAGATACAATCTTTCTCATCTGTTATTGCGTCCTTTTAAAAGAGAAAAAGCTCGTACCTGACCTTGTACCTGATAAAGTGATACCGGCTCAATGAGCACGATATCACGAACAAAAATGGAGCGTTACCGATAATGGCAGCGCTCCGTTTTTGTTAATTCAATGCTTTGGCCAGATAAATGAATTGCTCTACTGAAAGACGTTCGGGACGTTCTTTTAGAATCGGGTCTTCAAGAAGAGGGCTTCCTGCCGGAATCATCCCCGCGAGAGAGTTGCGGAGTGTCTTGCGCCGCTGTCCAAAAGCGGTCTTTACTACAGTCTTGAATTTTTTCTCGTCCACGCCAAGATCTATCCTGGAGTTTCGAGTAAGCCTCAACACTCCGCTTCTCACTTTTGGAGGAGGCGAGAAAACACCCGGTTCTACAGTGAAGAGATATTCACAGTCATACCAAGCCTGGAGCAATACTGACAGTATGCCGTACACTTTCGACCCTGGTCCGGAACAGATGCGCTCAGCCACTTCTTTTTGGAGCATACCTGCGATAACCGGTATTTTATCTTTATATTCAAGGGCCTTGAAAAATATCTGCGACGATATATTGTAAGGATAATTGCCAATAAGGACAAAATCACCGGGATAAATTTCATTAAGGTCAAGACGCAGGAAATCTCCTTCTATGACATTGATGCTCTTTTTAAATTTTCCAAGATATTCAACACTTTCATGGTCTATCTCTATTGCAGTCACATCGCGTCCGGCAGCAATAAGAAAGTCGGTCAAAACACCCATGCCGGGGCCGATCTCAACCACAGGAAGGTTTCCCAGAAGAATACCTTTCTCAGGTCCGCAGACCTGAGAAAGTTCTTTTGCTGATATTGTTTCAGCTATATGTTCCGCAGTGGGAAGATCCGTAAGGAAATGCTGTCCCAATGCTTTCTTGGCTTTTACTTCCATTATTTACGTTTTTCGGGGAGTCTTATTTCAATCCCACTTTCTTAGCGATATCTTTTGGCACACCTGACTTGTTGACCATGATATCAAGGGTCTTTTCAAGGAAATAGGGTTCAGATACGTATAGATATCCGTCATAAAGCTGGTTTGTATCCCATGAATTCTTTACCTTATAATAGCGGTTACCTTCCTGATCGGTTGCATATCCAACTATCACCATGCCATGGTCGTCGGTTGTCTCTCGGTTGTCAAAAGTACGTTGGCGGTCTTCCTGAGTTATCGTGCGTTCTTTGACAGGACCCTTGATTTCATATTGCATGGCATCGCGGTCGGAATCAGAAAGCTGACTCCAGCGAGCCACCTCAGCGTTATCCATATCTTCCATGGCTTTCTTCTCAGGAAGAAGAGCATATCCTTTGCGCCATTTAAATCCTTTCTCACTTACGTCGGCTGCCCAACCTACGGTGTATCCATTATCAAGGGCTTCATCCACTATCCTCTTCATCTCTTCCATAGGAACATTGATGCTTTCCGACCATAGCCAATTATCCGCAATCTCAAGTGCAAAAGGCTTATAAAAAGGATGATGAGTATAACTTGTGAATGAGACATATTCTTCCGGAACGATATTCATTTCCTTGGCAAATGATTTTGGAGTATAGGCCTTTCCGTTGTATGTGAATGATTCCACAGCCGGCCCCATATAAGCATCAAGGATTGCAATAAATCCGGGGAGCCACGCAGAGGTAAGTTTCTTGTTGGGATTACTGTTGATAGCCTTCAGATATCCTTCGAGAGCAGCCGCCATCTCATAGTGAGAGTGCTTCTCTTCTCCATAGTTGAGGCCACTATACACTTCTTCAGGCACGACTCCATAATTATCCATAGCATATGTGACATCAGCAAACGAACCTCCTTGGGCAAAGTTGATCTTTCCGCCTGTCCTGATGTATTTTTTAGCCTTGTCAATATAGCAATTTCTGACTGTCCACATCTCGGAAATATCAAGTTCCGGTCCACCTTTACGCATCACATCGTCTTCAACCATAGAGGTCCCAGAAAATGCCCAGCATGTGCCCGACTTATTTTGGTCTTTCACCGATGTTGTCTTATTTACTTTCACATCAGTAAATTTAAATCCCGTGGAATCAGGAATTTCAATTTTTGGATCAGCTTGCATAGCTTGGTATTTATCCATATAAGTGGCTCCGCAAGTGAACGCAGCAGTAGTCGCAACTGCCAGACAAAGTATTAATCTCATTTTTTATTTTTTTGTTGTTTAGTAATTTCTTTGATCGAAGGGCCCGCAATGCCACATGCGACAAACGTTGTCAGACAGCAGACCATAACAAACCAAAAATAGAGTTCAAAAACATTTCCATGACTGAATCCGTCAATACCCATAGACGCAATATGCTGAAATATCCATCCTGCGGCCATTCCGGGAAGCATTATGCCCGCTATTGAAAAGGCTATGCAAAAGGCATAATGGGAAGTTTCGGACTCACCTCTGGCAAAATAAATCATATACATCATCAATGCTGTAAGTCCAAACCCATATCCAAACTGCTCAAACCCGACAGCAACGCATATCAACGAAAATCCTGTAGATGGCCAAATCGCCAACATGCAATACACCACGCATGGAAGAGCCAGAGAAAGAGCCATCGGCCATATCCAACGCCGAAGACCACCTTTTCCTATCGCTACGCCTCCTAAAACGCCCCCTGCAAGAAGTGCGATAACGCCAACAGTGCCATTTGCAAATCCTATTTCTGTCAATGTAAGTCCCAGACCGCCGTCTTCAAGAGGTGTCTTCATGAAGATTGCCACCATCTTCGTGCACATGGCCTCGGGCAATCTGAATAAAAGCATAAACGCCAAAGCTGCCGCTATATGCTTCTTTTTGAAGAAAGAGACAAAGGTCATGCAGAAATCTCTGACAATCCCGGCCGGAGTGTCCGCACCGCTTGGATGATCGTCGGCAAGTTTTGGAAGGGCCTGCGTATGCCATAGCCAAATTGCAAAGAACAAGGCGGTCAGGCAATAAAATACTATCGACCATGCTCCAGCCGGCTTCATTCCTCTGCTTTCAAGCCATCCTGCCAACAGGGTCAGGCCTCCTTGCCCAAGCACCGTAGCTATCTTATAGAATGTGGAGCGTATGCCTACAAAGTCGGCTTGCTGTCTTTCCGAAAGGGCAAGCATATAGAAGCCATCTGCCGCAATGTCATGAGTCGCGGAAAAGAAAGCCATGCAAGCAAACACACTGAGAGTCGATGCAAAGAAGAATGATGTCGGAAGACACAAAGCCACTGCAAGCATGCAGAATGTCATCAACAGCTGCATCGCCAATGTCCATTTTCGCTTGGTAGAAAAAATATCGACAAACGGGCTCCAGAAAGGCCTTATCATCCACGGGAGCGACAATAGTCCTGTCCATGCCGTGATCTCCGATATGGAGATTCCCATCTCGCAGTAAAAGAGGACAGGAAGAGTGTTTACGGCACAATAAGGGATTCCCTCAGCTATATATAGCGAGGGAATCCATTTCCACGGGTTATTGTGCAGTAAATCTGACATCTATTTCATTATCCTATTCTAATGATAATTTATCATTAATTAAGCCATCGGACAACGCGGTTTTATCTGCTTGAAGAAATCGTTGCCCTTGTTGTCTACCAATATGAACGCAGGGAAATTCTCAACTTCAATCTTCCAGATAGCTTCCATGCCGAGTTCGGGGTATTCAAGAAGTTCCACATTCTTGATAGAATTCTTTGCGAGGATAGCAGCCGGGCCACCGATTGAACCAAGATAGAAACCGCCGTGCTTCTTGCAGGCATCTGTCACCTGCTGCGAACGATTTCCTTTGGCAATCATAATCATTGAGCCTCCGGCAGCCTGGAACTGATCTACGTAAGAGTCCATGCGTCCGGCAGTAGTAGGACCGAAAGAACCGGAAGGAAGACCTTCAGGCTTCTTAGCCGGACCAGCATAGTAGATAGGATGCTCTTTCAGATAATCAGGCATTGGTTCGCCTGCATCAAGACGCTCCTTGATTTTTGCATGAGCTATATCACGGCCAACTATGATGGTTCCCTTTAAAGAAAGACGTGTAGATACGGGATATTTGTCGAGATCCGCAAGCACCTCTTCCATCGGACGGTTGAGATCTATTTCGATCACTTCTCCTTCACCTGCCTGACGAAGTTCAACAGGTATGAGTTCACCAGGATTCTCATCAAGTTTTTCAATCCAAAGGCCATCTTTATTGATCTTAGCTTTCACGTTGCGGTCGGCAGAGCAGCTGACTCCCATTCCGACCGGGCAAGAAGCTCCATGACGCGGCAGACGTATCACGCGGATGTCATGAGCAAAATACTTACCTCCGAACTGAGCTCCGAGACCGATGTTATGGGCAGCCTCAAGAAGTTCCTTCTCAAGTTCCACATCACGGAAAGCACGACCGTATTCATTTCCTGTGGTAGGAAGATTGTCGAAATACTTCACTGAAGCTTTCTTCACCACTTCCAGATTCTTCTCCGCGCTTGTGCCACCTATGACAAAAGCTATATGATAAGGAGGACATGCAGCAGTGCCGAGAGTCTTCATCTTTTCTATCAAGAATGGCACAAGGGTCTTTTTATTGAGAATTGCCTTAGTCTCCTGATAGAGATAAGTCTTGTTGGCAGATCCACCGCCCTTAGCCACGAAAAGGAACTTATATTCATTTCCTTCAGTAGCGTGGATATCTATCTGAGCAGGAAGATTACAACCTGTGTTGACCTCGTCATACATAGTCAAAGGTGCATTTTGAGAATAACGCAGATTGTTTTCGGTGTAAGTCTTATAGACTCCAAGCGAAATTTTCTCTTCATCGTTGCATCCTGTCCACACTTGCTGTCCCTTATAGGCGGCACAGATTGAAGTGCCGGTATCCTGACAGAATGGGAGTATGCCTTTGGCTGCGATTTCGGCATTGCGAAGCATCGTCAGCGCTACAAACTTATCATTTTCAGAAGCTTCAGGATCATGAAGAATCTTGGCTACCATCTCATTATGTTCTCTTCTAAGCATAAACGAGCAGTCGTGAGATGCCACATTTGCGATGATGGTAAGCGCTTCCGGATCCACCACGAGCATCTCGTGGCCATTCCAATTTTCTGTCTTTACATAGTCTTTTGTGATAAGCTTATACTCCGTAGTGTCGGGTCCAAGCTCAAAAGGCTCTTGATAATGAAAGGGTTTAGTTGACATATTTTTTTGTTTAAAGGGTTTGACGTGTACAGAGGGAAGCAATTATTTGGAGGAGACGGATCCTAATTCCACGAGGCCACCGGTCACGGGATCGAACACGGCGAAGGAAGGTTCTTTCTTGTCGGTGAAGAGAAGAGGATCAAGGCCGAACACCATACCGAACTGAGCCATACGGATTTCCTTATCATACATCTTCTTTCCCAATGTGGATATTGAAACCTGAGCACTTCCCGGAATAGTGTAGATTACAGCGTTTTTCGGCAGTTTTTTCGGTTCTCCTTTAGCATCAAGAGGAAGAGATGCCTGGTTGACAGACTCAACTTTAAGATATACAGGATCGCCTGAAAGATCATCCGCATCTACAAATCCTGCGAATGAAGAGAGTCGGAAAAGAATATCTTCACCTTCTCCCTCGGGCACATAGGTAAATGTCCTGGTGACATATTCAGTGGTTACAGAACCTGTAAAAGCAGCTGTCAAAGCCGCTTCCTGCTGACCGAGCGACGCAAGCATTAATTCCATTTGCTTGCCGTCTGCCGGCATTGCATCGGCAGTGCCGCGCGTAAGGGAAAGTTTTGAATCCCTCACTTCCATCAGCGACTCAGCAAGGAGCTGCGCTTGCTTGGCAGAGCTTTTGGATGCCACAAACTCCTCATCGACAAAATCAAGATACTCATTGCCCGAAGGCCAGACCACTTTTTCTGTTGATTTGCCCGGTTTTGCATCAGGCTTCGACGGGGCGTTCACATCCTTATTTATGGCAAGGAGCATCCCGTCGGAATCGACAGTTATTGAGGTAAGAGCACCGGGACGAAGCTGCATGACATATTGCGTTTCGGAATCAGAGACACCAAAAGGACGCACTTTTATTTCTGATATCTGCCATTTTTCGTAATCCTCACTTATGGCCTTATCGGAACCTGTAAACTTTTTGGCATAAAGATAAAACGGACCTTTCTTAGCGACCTGGTGAGATGCCGTCACCTCTATTTCCAATGCAGTGACCGGCAATGAATACACCAAGCCGTAGTCATTGCTTTTCTCAGCTGTGAGCACTTTGGTAGCCTGTCCCGCACACATCAGGGAGGTCAAAGCGACCGCTATCGTCAAAAATATCTTTTTCATATCTATCAGTTAGATCCGGGCTATTAAACTTTTCTGTCAATCACTGCCTTTATGGCCCTTCCGAGACGATCGGAGATATCGGAAGCCACCACACCGTATTCCCCGATCTCTTCAGATGCTATGTCTCCTGCAAGTCCATGGATATATACTCCAAGCGTAGCGGCATTTTCAGGTTGAATACCCTGAGCCATAAATCCGGCGATGACACCCGTGAGCACATCGCCAGCTCCGGCAGTAGCCATTCCGGCATTTCCTGTAGAATTGAAATAGACACTTCCGGATGGTTTCGGCCGTATAATCATTGTAAAATGACTTTTAAGCACTATGATGATGTTATAAAGTTGCGCCACCTCAATCGCGCGTTTCAATCTTTGCTCAGACGAAGGTTGCTCGCCAAACAAGCGGTCAAACTCCCCGATATGCGGAGTTATTACTGTGCGGGGCGGTATCATCGTGAGAAGAGCCGGGCGCTTGACAATGCAATTAAGAGCATCAGCATCAAGCACCAATGGTGATTTACAAGTCTTCAACAGCGACTCAAGTGCATTTATTGTCAATTCGTTGGTGCCAATACCGGGACCTACAGCCACCGCCTGGTGAGTATGATGAAGACTCATATCGCTTATCACACGCTCGTTTCTGTCAGGCTCAAACATCGCTTCGGGGACTGCAGTCTGCAAGATTGTGACGCCGGTGCGCGGAGTGTGAACGGTGGCCAGGCCTGCACCACATTTGAGAGCAGCCTTTGATGACAGCACGGCGGCTCCCATCATGCCCATGCTCCCGGAAAATAGCATCACAGAGCCATAGTCACGCTTGGCCGTAAATGGATCACGCACCCTGAGGAGCGACCTGATCGTGCGGCTTTCAATAAGCAACCAATTAGATTTTTTACTTCTTAAGGCTTTTCTGTCAAGACCTATGTCAAGCACAACTCTCTCGCCCAATATATCGGCATGTTCGGGAAAGAAAAACGACAGTTTCGGGAATTGGAAAGTAAGGGTGAGTTTCGCATGCACGATGTCATGAAATCTCGATTTTGAGTTCCATTCCCCGGCAAGCCCCGATGGGATATCTATACTCACCACATATGCACCTGACTCATTGATGAGACGCGCTACTGCCGCAAAACCACCGGAAAGAGGTTCTCGCAAACCTACCCCAAACAGACCATCGATAACGACATCATCCACACCAAGATGCGGCGGAGAGAAAGTGGTGGTGATTTCTGTAAATTGCACTTTTCCTTCCGATTCCAACAAGCGTTGCTTCATTGCCTCACATTCATCGGAGAGTTTTCCTCTCACGTTGAACAGGAAAACCTCAACGTTGCCGTAGCCCTGCTCTGCGAGAATCCGAGCCACACACAAGGCATCCGCGCCATTATTGCCAGGACCGGCAACTACAACAATTCTAAGACTTGGCAAGAACCCGGGTCTCGATGTCAATTCCTTGACCACCGCATTGGCAGCGCGCTCCACGAGTGTGAGCGAATCTATTCCTTGAGCTTCGCAAGTGGCTGCATCAAGCTCTCTTATATCTTTGGAACTGAAAATATACATGTCTTTTCTTCAGGCCATTAAAATTCAATATTGTTAATTTTGCTTTTGAGACTACAAATTTAGCCAAAAAAGCCGATTTTTCCAAAAAGGATAGTGTAAGATTG